>DAIEQT010000091.1 GCA_027347545.1 Ignavibacteria bacterium
TGTATGACACGAATTACATTTCACAGTTGTGTGCGAACCAAGCAATGGAAACTTTGTTGTACTGTGATTGAAATTTATTGTTTTCCAATCTACAGGTGAATGGCATTGCTTACAGTCCTGTGGATAATTCTGTGCGCTATGATTTGGCGCCGAAGCAAATTTTGCTTGATGACACGATACACATTCTGTCGGTGTTCCGGCAAATACTGAAGTATGACAATCATTACATTTTACTGTTGTATGAGAACCAACTAACGGGAATTTTGTAGTTGCATGATTAAATGTAACAGTTTTCCAATCAGTTGTGTTATGGCATTGTTCGCACGTTTGAGGGTAACCTTGCGCTACGTGGTTTGGTGCCACTGTAAATTTAGCTTGATGACATGAATAACAAGTAGTTGGTGTTCCTGCTAATGAAGTGGTATGGCATGAACTACACTTTGCTGTTGCATGTGAGCCAAGCAATGGAAACTTTGTTGTACTGTGATTGAAATTGATTGTCTTCCAATCCACCGGTGTATGGCATTGCTTGCAGTCTTGTGGATAATTCTGCGAAGCATGATTTGGCGCTGCCGTATATTTTGATAGATGACACGATCCACACTCTGTCGGTGTTCCGGCAAATACTGAAGTATGACAATCATTACATTTTACTGTTGTATGAGAACCAACTAACGGGAATTTTGTAGCTGCATGATTAAATGTAACTGCTTTCCAATCAGTTGTGTTATGGCATTGTTCGCACGTTTGCGGATAACCTTGCGCTACATGGTTTGGTGCCGCTGCAAACTTAGCTTGATGACACGAATAACAAGTAGTTGGTGTTCCGGTTAGTGTTGTTGTATGACACGAATTACATTTCACAGTTGTGTGCGAACCAAGCAATGGAAACTTTGTTGTACTGTGATTAAAATTGATTGTCTTCCAATCCACCGGTGTATGGCATTGCTTACAGTCTTGCGGATAGTTCTGCGACGCATGATTTGGCGCTGCCGTATATTTTGATAGATGACACGATATACACTCTGTAGGCGTTCCGGCATATGTTGTTTGATGGCATAAATTACATGCAACAGTTGTGTGTGCGCCAATCAATGGGAATTTTGTTAATGAGTGGTTTATTCCGCCTTGCTTTGTTCCGGCTGGATGGCAAGCGTAACAGGCCCGGCTTTGGTATGTGTAGCCATTTACACTTTGGTGTGCCTTATCTACATCTGTTTTATTGTGTTCGTGGCAATTGGTACATTCAAACGTTTTATAATTTGATTGATCCTTGTGACAATCGGAACAATTACTCCACTCTCCTTTATGCTCGCCGGAATAAATTGGAAAATATTTTCCATCGTGATCAAAAGTAGCCGGCTTCCATGCTGTTTGAGAATGGCAGCTTGCGCAATCGGTTGAGAACTGCGCCCCTTTGTGGTTTGGATTTACAGCAGCATCATACTTTTGCTGATGACAGCTTACGCATTCTCTTGCTGTTTGATTGTATCCTGTTGAGTGACATTTGCTGCAATCATTTCTGATCGTATTGTGAGCTCCTACCAGAGGATATTTTAGATCATGATTAGCAAACGTTGCCGGCTTCCATCCACCTGCGCTAACGGAATGACACTGTTTACAATCTTTTGCAAAATTTAATACTACGTGATTTGGTGATGTAGTAGATTCATATTTCTTTTGATGGCACGAATAACAATCCTGAGAAAGCCCTTTATAGCTTCCTTTTGTGTGACAAGAAAAACAATCTGAAATATTATGCGCTCCAGTTAAAGGGAAGAAATCATGAATGATGGAAGTTGCCGACCAGCTTGCCGCAGTAAAATTATGACACTGCTGGCAGTCAGTTGAGAATTTTGCTTGTATATGATTTGGATCTTTCGTTGCATTATAATTAGAAATATGGCAATCGTAGCATCTTATCCCAAGAGGCTCAAATTTTAAACTGGAAGCCGCCTTATGGCATTGCCGGCAATCAGCTTTAGCATGATTACCGAGTAACGGAAATTTTCCGGTGCGGTGAAGATCGGTTATGTTTTCAATTATCCAAGTTTTGTTATTGTGGCACCGGGCGCAATTTTTTCCAACTGTGTTTGTATGAATATCCGTATGGCAATCGGAACAATTTGCTTTTCCTTTGCTTTCGCTAAATACTAAACTACTATGGCAAGTCCTGCATTGAACTGTTTGATGCTGGCCCTTCAGCTCAAATCCTGTTTCACTATGATTAAACAGAATTTTAGAAGGTATCACAGTCCATCCATCAACAGTATGGCAATCTTGGCAATCGCGCTTGAATTTATCTCCGTGCGGAGATTGTGCGTTGCAGAGAGAAACCGACAACATTAAAATTACTATGAATGACAGAGGGCGCATCTTACCTCTCCAAATTTGTACTTAATGTATTTTCCTTTCTCATCAATCACTTGTTTATGGCAACGGCTACAGCTTACTTTAGAATGTGCCCCTTCTAATGGAAAGGATGTTTTGTTGTGATCGAATGTTTCCAGCTTCCAATTGTTAAATTGATGACATGACTGGCATGATACAGTACCATTTTTTGTGAATTGATCGGCATGAACATCATTATGGCATTCAAGACATTCGGTTTTCCGCTTGAAACTAATTATTACCCTATTTCCAATTTCATTACGGACATGACATTTATTACAGCTTTGTTTTTGATGATTTCCAAGCAGTAAAAATTTTGTTGTATTATGATCAAACGATACAGATTTCCACTGCTCGGTTGTGTGACAAGATTCGCATTTATTTCCCGATAGAAGTTTCTGCGGAATTGATCCACCATGAACGTCTTTATGACAATCAGTGCATTCCTTTCTATCAATTCTGAAATTCCACTTCTCACTTTTTTTATGACAGCTCTGACATGGAATTGCAAGATGAGCTCCGGTAAGAACGAAGTTGGATTTTATATGGCGCTCAATAGTAAATGAAGTAAAAGTGAATCCATCTATGGAATGACAAACAGTGCAGTCCGCTTGTGTTCCATTTTTGGTGAATTCCCCTTGATGATAATCTGAATGACAATTGAGACACTTTTCAAATTTTGGTTTTGTATTTAGTCCGTTCTTATGACAAGCTTTGCAATCAACATTGATGTGTTTTCCGAGCAAAGGATAATTTGTTTTGCCATGATCAAAGCTGGTCAAGTTTTTTATGGTATGAAATGATTCCGTTACGTGACAAGAACTGCACTTATCACCAAACTTTCCTTTATGAAAATCTTGATGACAAGATGTGCATAGTGAAAATTCGACTCCTTTGAACTTCTGGAATTTCTTTTCATTTCTTGTTTCAACTGCATGGCATTTACTGCAATCAACTTTTTGATGCGCACCAGTCAAATCAAATTTTGCCGAATTATGTTTAAACTTAGATGCCGGACGGAAAGAATCCCCCTCATGACAATTTTGGCATGCATTGCCCAAACTTCCCTGATGTGAATCTTGATGGCAGGCAACACATGTTGTCTTTAGCCCTAAAAACGTTCCTTTATTTTTCTTGTATTTCGCATCCAACATAAAATCCGGCGTGTGGCATTTGAAACAATCTGCCTGAGCATGTTTTCCGGTGAGTTGAAAACTTGTTTTTGAGTGATCAAAAGTCTTTGGATTGAAATTAACTATTCTAAATTTTCTGCCGTGATGTTCGCTATGGCATTTGATGCAATTTTTACTTTTTACATCGGAGCTTGAGTGAAATCCTTTATTCTCTTTCTGCAGCTGAGATATTTCGGTGTGACAAGCGAGGCATTCATAAATACGAACTTGACCGCCAATGTTATGGCATTTGGTACAGTTGCTCATTCCCTCTAAATTAGAATGTGCGGTTGACAAATCCCCCGGCGAAATTTGCGCGGATACTTTTGCATACATAAATACCGCACAAAGTATTACAATTATTAGTCTTGATGTTTTAATACCGCCTCTCCGTATTTTTTAGTTATTCTTATTCCGGCTTTAGATAAGAACTCGTTCGGAAGTTCGCCGCCGGCAAAAATGAAAACTAAATCGTTCTTAATTTCTTTTTCTACTGTTACACCATTTTGCTCGAACATCATTTTTACAGACTTTTCCGATATCTTAACAATGTTTGACTTGAACATGACATTTATTGTTTTCTCTTCTGTAGCTTTCTTAATGTTTTCAAAATTTTTCGGTTTGATTCTTGAGAAAGAGTCCCCTCTGTACGAAAGAGTGATAGTATTATTTCCTTCGATCAAAGCTAATGCGGTTTCAATTGCAGAGTCGCCTCCGCCAACTACAAGTACATCTTGATTGCTTACAAATTCCGGTTCGATTAATCTGTAGGAAACTTTTTCCAAACCTTCACCTTCAACGCCTAACTTTCTAGGCGAACCGCGGCGCCCAATAGTCAGAAGAACAGAATTCGTTGTAACTGTTTTTTTATTTGTCTGAACTACAAAGTGATCTTCGTTCTTTTCGATAGAAGTAACGCGTTCGTTTTCTCGTATTGCAATATTGTTTTTAGTAAGTACTTCATCCCATAAACCAAGTAATTCAGTCTTTGTTAGTTCAGTTTTTTTAAACTTTCCATACAATGGTAAATGCATCGGTGCTGTCATAATTATTTTCTTTCTTGGGAACGAATAAACCGTACCGCCTAAACTATCTTGTTCAATTGTAATAGCTTTTAGTTTGCTCTCCTTTGCTGCAAGAGAAGCGGAGATTCCAGCTGGACCGGCGCCTATAATAACAATATCATATTCAGCTTTGGGAGAGCGGGTTAAACTTTTGCTGATGTTATCAATAGCTTGTTTACCTTGAATAACCGCATTTTTGATAAGACCCATTCCGCCAAGTTCGCCGGCAATAAAAATTCCTTTTACGTTAGTTTCAAAGTAAGGACTCACATGTGGCAGATCAACGCCTCTCTTCTCAGTACCGATTACAAGTGTAATTGCGCCAAGAGGACAAGAATGAAAACAAGCTCCGTGACCGACACAGCGCGAAGCATGTATAGTAGCGGCTTTACCTTCGACCATACCGAGAATGTCTTTTTCCGGGCAAGAAGCAACACACGCTGCACTTCCAATGCATATATCTAAATTAACAACCGGATGTAACGAAACCGGTTCGTGAAAACCAAGTTCTTTAGCTTTTTCAATTTTTTGTTTTACTGTTTTAGTCTGTTTCTTTCCTCTTTTGAGCTGAAAGTAAATTAAAGACACAAGCAGCAAAACAATAACTGAGTACGTGATAATATTTTCGATCAAAACTTCCATTGCTTCACTCTATTAAAATATCCAGCGATAGCCGAAAGCCACGGTTACACCAATATGAATTATCATAATTATGAGCATTATAATTGCGAAGGGTAAATGAATAATATGCCAGTAGCGAAACATTTCTTGAACCGAGTTGAGCAAACTAATTTTTCTCGAAAGAACCAGTTTGGATTTACATATAGCTGTGATTTGCTTGATTGATTTCTCAGTCAGTTTCTCATTTCTCAATTCAATCTTAAACCCGTTAAGCAGCTTTTTATTTGCGTTGTGGTCTTTAATTGTAAGAGGAATAATTGAAAGAAGATTGGGGGACTTATAAACCTTTAACGAAGCAAAGTATTCAAGCTTGCCTATTAATGCATCATTAAGATTAAACTCATTTTTTAATTTTTCGCCGTAAGATTGATTCAACACCTTCAATTCATCCATCGAATATTCATTACCTCTAATTGAGCGGGGAATTTGAACATATATAAATCTTCCTATTACTCCGCTAATTGCCACAGCTACCATAGACCAAAAACTCAGGGCAACAATTCCGCCAAACTTAAGTGCTGTATGAAATAAAACCAGCACAGGACCAACACTGCATAAAAATATATGCAGTTCCAGCCAGTGTTTAATTGCTCCTAATCTTGAAAAAGATTTCAGCCTCTTTCTCATCATGTAAAGACCTACGCCAACAAGCATCATTAAGGAGCCAATTATCCCCAAGCCATGACCGATAATTCCGCTAGGTTTTAAAATGGTGTGAACCGGGTGGAAGAAACGTTCTTCGTAAGGAGTTAAATAATAGCTATACCCGGAGTAACCTAAGTAGATAAAGGTAACAGTACCAATAAGTAAATAAATCCAGTGTTGAAGCTTTATCATTTTAACCTGATTTAATTTTTTAAATAATATCCATAGATTTTGCGATTCAAGGCTTTCAATAGTAATATGAATAAATACATATGGACTTTAATTTTCAGCATAAATAACAATCACCAAATGTTTAATCCACAAACAGCAAAAACGAATTCAGTTCTTTCCCATTTGCATCAATAGATTGAACAAGTTAAAAACCTGTCAATGAACTTGTTAGAGTAAAAAAATGATTTTTATATTAGGCGGATTACGGGCGGTTTCCAGATTGTAAAGTAGTTTATATTTGGAGTGATTGAAATTGATTCGGCAAAAAAGTCAGAGAAAGTATTTTCATATTCAGTATCAACAGCAATCGACTCAAAATTGTGGTCTATTTGATTGTAGTGAGATATGTTCTTTGAGTTCAAGTTAGTTCTAGAATTCAAATCTTCTTTTAATTCAATGGCATCGTGAAAGCAAGCCACAATTAGAAATATGAAGAGTATATACTTTTTCATAGAGCAAAGGTATACAATTCCCTTTTACATAATCAAATCATACCAAAAGTCGCTTTCAGCATAAAAGGAGAATAAAATCCTCGTCTGGAAATACTAAGAGATGTTACAGAGGCTGAGGATATTTTGCTAAATAATTTTTGTAAACCTATTAAAAAAAACATTGCTTAAAACGGTAGGACAGCCTCTCCTATTCGGTACTAATGTTTAGCTAGCACTACTTTTTTTCTTCATAATCAATAAAACGCTATTTAACCTTTCAGTAAACCATTTCTAGTGTTGCTTATGCTGTTATGTTTACCTTCAATTTGAAAAAATTCCACGCGTGTTTTTAGGTTTTGCGATAATTGCATCAAATCATTAGACGCAACAGCTATCTGTTGTAACCCCTGGGCACTCTCGTTTATTACATTGTTAATCATTTCTACGTTTCTGGAAATTTCTTCCGAAGTTGATGATTGTTCTTCCGCTGCGGCTGCAACTTGTTCAATCTCTGCCGAGACTTTTGTTCATCAATAAAAACGAAAGCGCTACGTTCCATTCTGATTTGTGAGGGGTGTGAATTACATTGAAAATGAAATTGTCATTCAAAGTTGCGCCAGCCTGGAACGACCAGAACGAAGACTCTACATCAACAAACCTGCGCGTTCTTGGGTTGAAGCTTGGTTCAGTTTCTTCGTTATAAAAAAGACCGATAACTGGTTTTGAAAAAACTGATAATTTCAATTCATTAAAAATCTTGAATAGCTGAATCGCTCTAAACCCAACATGATTAACCGATCCCGGAATCATTTCTATTGCTTGATTTAGATAAACATAAAATAAAGTTATATCTGAGTTCCGGTAATCATCTGTTATGGTCATCAACTGTCCTTGCCTGAGCTCGCTGTTTTCTCTTAAAGCCGTACTGCTGATAAACATTCCTTGACTCATACCAATTGCAGCCGGGCGAACAAAAAGATTATTCCCGCCAAAGAATATTCCGCCTAACTGAAAATCATAGTTGTCTTTATGCTTCCAGAAAAAAATGGCGCTGGGTAAACCATCGGGTCTAAACGGAGCCCAACGACCAACAGCAAGTGTTCTTACATTTTCTTTTTCTTCCGTGCTTTTAATAAACCCGGCTAAAGCAAAAGTATTGAACGGTCCCTCTACAATTCCGGCAAAACCAAAACGGGTATTTAGCTTGTTATCAATCTTGCCGCTGCCTATTAATCCAATTACCGAAACTGAACTAAGTGTGTACTTACCAACTAAGTAATTAGAATTAAGGATTGTATTCCGGTATGAATGACCGAGTGTATAACCGTCGAAGTATTCAGAGCCAGCGCGAAACCAAAGATTAGACTGAGGTCTATATGTTATTCTTGAATAAAATGCCTTTCCCGCAAGTGATGTATCCTTTGCAACATCATAAGTTCCGCCAACGTCTAGCTGCAAACGGTCATCATCATTAATAGGAAAAAGAACAGCCCCGCCGGTAATTTCTTTTACGCGAAATTCATTTCTGTTATTAAGATTGTTATTAGCAATCTTAAAAAAAAGTGTTTTGTTTCTTTGGTCTTTTCTATAAAAATTAAAGGAAGAAATATTCTGCCCATCTTCTTTTATATACCCTAATTGGAACTCCCAAATCGGCGAAATTGGTGGTCCGAACACGGAATGTGTTAAATCGTTACTTGTATTAGTGTGCGTACCTTGCGCAATACTATTTGTCAAAAAAGGAATGACTAAAAACGATAATAGTGAGAGAATGAATTTCATAAGCAGAATATGTTCCTTTGCAAAAATTTATAAACGATTAAATAACTCACGTTACGCATGAGTTGAATTACGTGAATTATTTTTAGTGAAACTTGGTGTTTTAGTGCCTTTGTGGCTTAATTTCTTATCTTTTCTTTTGCCACCAAGTCTCAAAGACACTAAGAAGTCACAAAGTGC
>DAIEQT010000094.1 GCA_027347545.1 Ignavibacteria bacterium
TAGAAAGGAAGCGCCTTGTAAGCAACGCCGACTTGAAATCCATTCGGGTGCGGTATCGTGTTCTTGAAATCGAATGGAATCGTCTGATCGCTCCGACCGGTATAAGTTTTCGTAACATCAAAATGTAAATGAGGCGCGCCGCTGCTGCCCGAGTTACCGCTCAAACCGATTGTGTCACCCGGCGCTACGGTATGCCCTATCGCGACTAAGGCGCCATTTGTGGTTAGATGAACGTAACGCGCGTACGTCGTATCCTCATGCATGACGATCACTACATTTTCATGCCCCTCGGTGCGGTCATTGTCCGAGTTGCTCTCAACAATGTAAACAACGCGGCCGCTTCTGGCTGCAGTGACCAGTGTTCCGATCGGCATTGCAAAATCCACTGAGTAACGGAATGAGCCATAGTGCGAATACTGACCGTTAAATCCTTGAGAGCATGTGTACTCACGACCGACCGGGTACGGCAAAACATATTTTGCATCTGCCGACGGCACATCGCTTACTTCGGAAGATTGATTCTTACACGACAAAAAGAGAATGCAGATTACGGAGAACGCAACAATGGACTTCATAGTAACTCCTTCTACTAATATTGTTGAATCCGGACCGTCAATAATTAAAGCTTACTTGAATAACATAGCTTTATGCCGGCAACAATGCAACCCAGATTCTACTGCACAAAATTATCCCTCTGTAAAAAAATTGTTAAGATTGGAACGCAAATGATGTGACTATAGAAGGTCCAACAAGTCATCAACTTCTTTTTCTAGGTTCACCAAATCACGCACAACAATTGACCAAATTATTTCTTCGGAAACATTATCGTAACCATGAATTATCCTGTTTCTTGTATCAACAATCTTACGGGCGTTCTTAATTTGAAAATCCGGCTTAGCTTTAAGAATTCTGCCGACAGCTTCGCCAATTATTTCTATATTGCGTTCAATAGCTCTTTTTGATTTAAGGTCTTTCCGAAATGAAGTGAAATCTTTTTTGTCGGGGAGGAATTGATTTATTTCTAGAATCGCATTCTTTATATCTGTCAGCCAGGTTTTTATCTCAATTTCCATAAATCAAAACTTTTGTTTTATCGATCTGACTTTTAAGGAATGAATTTTTGATAGCTTTCAGTTCCAAAAGATCAATGCGGCGATTGAGTAGTTTCTCGAGATGAAATTTCAAGTTGAAGTATTTATCGGAATATACAATCGGGTCTTCTTCGCCAATTTCTACAACAAGATCTATATCGCTGTCGGATCGAAAATGGTCGGTCGTTACCGATCCGAAAGCAAACAGAGCTTTCACATTGTTGGAATCGCAAAGCTCTTTGATTTTACCGATATGTTCGGATATCCCATTCACTGTTTTGTAATCCGTGTTTATTTTTTACCACTTACAATGAAAATTGAGAACTACATTTCAAATATACGATTTCCCGGTAATCATAACATATTACATTTGATAAGAAGTGTGCATTTCTCCGCGAACTTATTGATCCCTTATCGGTGGACTCTGCGCTCTCTGCGGTAAGCTTTTTTAACCGCAGGGGATGCAAAGTAAAAAGGGAATTAAAAGTTAAAATTTTTTACTTGGTTTTTGATGATTGTAAAAATGCTGTTCAATGAAATTTGTCTTTGTATAAATTCAAGGGCTAAAAAGAGTATTATGATTTTATTTCCAAAAGGTCGAATAAGACCGTGTCCAGAAATCGTTTGATTTGGCCAACCTCCGTTTTAGTTGTTTCAAGATGTGTTGCTAATGATGCACGAGTATACAAACTCCTTGTGATCTCCGCAAAAAGTTGTTCGATTAACTCAATGGATTTTTCGGCACTTGATCTTTGAGATTTTGATCTTCGGCGTGATCGCAAAATGTGTGCAACCTTCTGAGTCATTGTTGGTTTCGTCTGATTAATTTCGTTATGATAATTAGGATCACTCATAACTTCCTTGTCAGGGGCGAGAAGATCAAGAACTTCTCGGAGGACTTCGCGAAAGTCAGATGCTATTCCTCTATAAGACAACCGAGGAGTTTTTGCTTGGAGATCAATCAGACACTGTTTATAAGAATCGGCAGCACTTGGTAACAACCTATCAAGAGTTTTGAAGAGTTTTTCTTCATCTGAAGTAAAGTTAATAGCTGAATGATCTGGTAATGTTTTAGAATAAACACTAAGCGCAATTGTGACTCGATAGATTTCCCCAACTACCTTTTGATAACTTTTTTTTGAGTTGTTTCCATGGGCAAGTCTAAGCAATTCCTGCCATAATGAGTCATACTTCTGAATGTACTCAGGAGACTTTCCCAACTCGACAACAAACGGGCGACATGTTTTAAAGTAAAAGGTAGATGTCTGAATTGCAACCTCTTTGTCATCCTCAGTATTTACGTCTCTTGTTCTCACGTGTTGGATAACATCTCTCAGAAAGCTAACTTCTTTGTAGAGTTTATCAATCATTTTGAACGCGCTCGAGATTTCTTTGACCCATTATTGCGCCTAGGACGTCTTTGCACTAAGGGTATTCCCCCCTCACCTCTCGGTAGATTATGAACGACCAAATTATAACCAACAGCATTAAGCTTATATTCGCCAACACCAACCAAATCAAAATACCCAGCGTTCTTTGCATTACCGAGCAATTGTTGCAATGCAGTTGGAAGTCGATATCCCGCTATCTTAAAATATGTTTCAATATCTTTAGTTGTGACTGTTTGTTTTCTCTCAGCCTCTGGGGAAAGATCTGAAAGAAAGTAAGCAACAAGTGCAGCCATTTCAATCGCGGTTTTTGGCTTTTTGAGGTCTTTTAGTTGGCGAATATGAGAAATTTGAGAAAAGGAACTTTCAGCAAGATAGTCCTGGGCTGATTTAGCAATCGCAGGTAATGGTGATAAATTCAAAGAAGCACTAGCACTTAACGAGTAACGTTTAATAACATAGTCCATTACTCTTTGCTTTGCCGCTTCATCTAATGGATGAAGAGCAGCTGATATTGTGCGAATCGCTTCAACTTCTTGGTCAACTTCTTTATCCGTCATAATCGACTCCTATATTTTTGTTAAGCTCTTTTATTATGTTGTTTACATTCAATACATTGAAAACCGAGTTATATAAAACGGCAATAGTGCGCAATTACACTTTTAATATTCTCTGTTAAATAAGTACCGCCTTATACCCATAACAATGCAAACCGGATTTCCCTTCGTCCTGTATTTTACGGAAGATAAGTTTTACTTTATCACCGATTGCAACTTTATCAACATCGCAGTCCGCAACTTGGGCGGTAAGACGAACGCCGTCGTTCAATTCTATAATCGCTACAACATACGGCGTCTCTTTGGAAAATTTATCCGGTCC
>DAIEQT010000100.1 GCA_027347545.1 Ignavibacteria bacterium
AGTATCTTGTAGATAATTTTAACGCGACTATTTACACCAAGAAAAATTCCTTAGCTGATCAGAAAACGTTTTGGTATTCAGCATTGCACGATGGCGTTGTAACTTTTGATGAAACGTCTGCATCGAAGAGTTTTTCTCTATCAGCTTCGAGCGGAATTAAACTTCCAAATCAAGTTGCCGGCAACACTCTTCATCTTACGGAAAGCTATTTCTTAGGTAACGGAAAATTTGCCAACAACGGATGGCTGCAAGAAACGCCTCATCCGGTTTCAAAAATATCCTGGGATAATTACGCATCCATCTCACCAGCTTTTGCTAAGCAGCTTGGTTTAGAGATGAATGACCTCGTTGAGATTAGCGTTAATGGAAAACAGTTAACAATTCCTGTTCTTGTTCAACCCGGAGTACATTATACAACAATAAATATAGAACTTGGTTACGGAAGAAAAGTTGTAGGTGATGTTGGTAAAGATGTTGGTTTTGACGCTAACGTTTTTGTCTCAGCACTCGGAACGCTAATTTATCAAAATGTAAGTGTTAAGAAAGCCGGTGGAACACATAAACTTGTTTCTACACAAGAGCATCATTCATTGGATGATACCTTTGTAAAAGATTTCCACCGCATAAGAAAGATTATTCAAGAAGGTACTGTTGAGAAGTACAAGAAGGGACCTAGCTTCTTGCATGAAGAAGTGAAAGAAGAACTCAGCATTACCCGCGAGCATGAATACACCGGAATGAAATGGGCAATGGCAATTGATCTTAACAAATGTACAAGCTGTGGTACTTGCGTAACGGCTTGCAACGTAGAGAATAACGTTCCGGTTGTTGGTAAAGATCAAGTTGGACGCGGTAGGGAAATGCAATGGATGCGAATTGACCGATACTATAGCGGTACTCCGGAAGATCCAATTGCCAGCAATCAGCCGATGCTTTGCCAGCATTGCGATAACGCTCCTTGCGAAAATGTTTGTCCGGTAAACGCAACAAACCACAGCCCGGATGGATTGAACCAGATGGCTTACAACAGATGTGTTGGAACCCGTTATTGTTCAAACAACTGTCCTTATAAAGTGCGCCGTTACAATTTCTTCAACTTCCGCGATCACTTTGCAGATGCTTACTACGAGAACAATTTAACTGCTATGGTTCACAATCCGGAAGTTACAGTGCGCTCTCGCGGTGTAATGGAAAAATGTACTTTCTGTGTTCAAAGAATTATGGAAGCCCGTTCCGATGCAATTAAGGATGGAAGAGTTGTGAAAGGTACTGATGTAGTTACGGCTTGCCAGCAAGCTTGTCCGGCAAACGCAATTGTATTTGGTGATGCAAACGATAAAGAATCACAAATAGCAAAACTTAGAAATCACAATCTCGCTTATTACGTTTTGGAAGAACTAAACGTTAAGCCGAATGTTACATATATAGCCAAGCTTCGAAATACTCATTCGGAGGAAGTAATTTGAGTTCAGTTGATTATACACAAGAACTTTCGGTAATCGAAGGTAAGCCCAAATTTAGAGAGCTTGATAATCTATTTACCAAGCCGCTCGATGAAAAACCAAACAAGAAATTTTACATAGCGTTATCAATTACAGTTTCGATGATGTCTCTTCTTCTAATCGGTTTTGGATTAACATTCTATTATGGAATAGGAATGTGGGGAAACAACAATCCGGTTGGTTGGGCGTTTGATATTGTTAACTTCGTATTCTGGGTTGGCATTGGACACGCCGGAACACTGATTTCCGCAATTCTTTTCTTGTTCAGACAAAAATGGCGTACTGGTATTGCGCGTTTTGCGGAAGGCATGACAATCTTTGCGGTAATGACTGCCGGGTTGTTTCCGCTATTTCACGTTGGTCGTCCTTGGTTAGCCGGATATTTATTTCCATATCCAAACCAGCATTCGATGTGGGTTAACTTTACTTCGCCTTTGCTTTGGGACGTGTTTGCGGTTTCAACATACTTTACTGTTTCACTTATATTCTGGTATGTAGGTTTGATTCCCGATTTTGCAACGCTGCGAGAAAGAACAACAAGTAAAATTAAACATGTTCTTTATTCGGTATTTTCATTAGGATGGAGATTCTCCAACCGTCACTGGCAGCATTACGAAATGGTTTACTTGATACTTGCCGGTTTTGCAACTCCGCTTGTTCTTTCCGTACACACAATTGTAAGCTTCGACTTTGCCGTTTCGATTGTTCCCGGCTGGCACACAACAATCTTTCCGCCATACTTTGTAGCCGGAGCGGTTTTCTCCGGATTCGCTATGGTGCAGAACGTTCTAATTTTTGTAAGAAAGATTTTCAATTACGAGCATATCATTACGCTTGATACGCTTGAGAAGATGAATAAAATTATGATGCTTACCGGCTCGATGGTTGGTTACGCTTACGCGATGGAATTTTTTATTGCCTGGTACAGCGGCGTTCAAGCAGAGACCTTTACATTCTTCAATAGAGCACTTGGTCCTTACGCTTGGGCTTATTGGATAATGATTACTTGCAACGTTGTTTCGCCTCAATTGTTCTGGTTCAAAAAGATTCGCCGTTCTATACCAATAATGTTTGTTGTAGCAGTTTTTGTAAACGTAGGTATGTGGTTCGAAAGATTTGTAATCATAGTTACTTCACTTTCGAGAGATTATCTGCCTTCAAGCTGGGCATACTACAAACCAACTTTGGTTGATGGAATGATTTTACTTGGAAGCTTTGGTTTCTTCTTTACCTGGATTCTATTATTCACAAAAGGATTGCCGGTTGTTTCTATGGCTGAAGTAAAAGCTGTTGTGGATGGTGCTCAACCTTCTCATAAGGAGCACAAATAATGAAAGAGAAAATTCTATACGGTTACACCGGAATATTTACTACACCGGATGAAATTACTCATGCGGCTGAGAAAGCAGTAGAAAAAGGATTTGCAAAGTTTGATGTACATACTCCTTATCCATTGCATGGTATGAACAAGGCAATGAGTCTGAAGCCTTCTAAGTTAGGCTATGTTGCGCTTGTTCTTGGTCTCTCTGCTTTGATGGGTGCAATTTTTAGTTTGTGGTGGGTTTCGGCAGTTGATTACCCATTGGTAGTTGGCGGAAAACCATTCTTTGCTTTCCCGGCTTTTGTTCCTGTAATGTTCGAAGTTACCGTTCTCACTGCGTCAGTTGGAACTGTATTAGCGATGCTCTTTGTCTTTTTCAAGTTACCGAATAATTCTCATCCGCTTCACGGTACCGAATACATGAAGAAAGTTGCTGCGGATAAATATGGTTTGCTGGTACAAGCAGAAGATGCAAAGTTTGATGAAGCAGCAATCAAATCATTTTTTGAAGAATTGCATGCAAGTGAGATTGAAGCAGTTTATTGGGATAATGAAGAAATTAATCACCAGCATAAAATATTAACTCCCAAGTTTTTGGGTTTCTTATTGGTAGCCGGATTGATAACAAGCGGTGCTACCTATTTTGCTCTCAATAAACTTACATACATGATTCCTTTCACATGGATGATGGAACAGCAGAAGCAAAGCCCACAACAGAAGAGTTTAATT
>DAIEQT010000108.1 GCA_027347545.1 Ignavibacteria bacterium
GCCGTTTAATCCAGTTCCGTTTCCGGAAACAGTTATTCGGGTTTTGGATTGGTTAAACTCTTTTACTAGCGAAACTATCTCTTCTTCGCTTTCGGGAAGAAAAACTTTATCTGCCGTGCCGCTGTAATTTGATGCGTCTGATAAATAATTCTGAAACTCTTCCGGGTCGGTTTTTAATATCATTCTTTACTCTGTTGGTTTGTTGTGCTGTTTCATTATTGCTTTCCATGTGTCCACGTCCAGAACTTCCGATTCCTCAATCAGCATAATCGGAATATCATTTTCGATTCTGTAACGCCGTCTGGAATTTTTATCAACCGAAACAAGTGTGTAGCCATCCAGTACTAAATCAGCTTTAGTTTCCGGGCAGCAAAGGATATCTAATAAGTCCTTGGAAATCATTTTTCACCTTTATGTGATTTTCTGTTAAATTTTCGTGGAGATTTTATAAATAAATGTAAACAAAATATGAGTGATGAGAAACCTTTAGGCAACTTTCCGGTTTTGGAAACTGAGCGGCTTTTGCTTAGAAAATTAGAAGTTTCTGATTCAGAAGATATTTTTGAATACGCCAGTGTACCGGAAGTAGCAAAATTTTTGATCTGGAATCCACATACCAAAATTAAGGACTCGCTGGATTTTATTCAATTTGCACAAGAACAATTTGAGACAGCGAGCTCTTTCATTTTGGGAATTGAGCTGAAAGCAGAAAAGAAACTAATAGGCACAATTGATCTGCGTGGTTTCAATTTTATTCACCGTTGCGGCGATGTTGGCTATGTTATCTCAAAGAAATATTGGAACAGAGGATTCGTTACTGAAGCGTTTAAAGAAATCGTCCGCTTTGGATTTACTGAGCTGAATCTGAATAGAATAGAAGCCCATTGTGAAGAAGAAAATACCGGTTCGTGGAAAGTAATGGAAAAAGTTGGGCTGAGTTTTGAAGGAACTTTGAGGGAGAAAGTATTCTTTAAAGAAAGATTTCACTCAATGAAAATGTATTCAATATTAAAAAGTGATTGGCTAAACAAATGACAAAAATTAAAATCTGCTGCATTGCAAATAGAGAAGAAGCTGAGCTCGCAATTAAATATGGAGCCGATGCAATTGGTTTGGTCTCCGAAATGCCAGGCGGTCCCGGCGTAATAGATTACGACACAATTATAGAAGTTTCAAAATCTGTTGCCGGAAGGATTGATACATTCTTACTTACAAGCAAACGGACAACTACAGAAATAATTACTCAGCTAAAAAGCTGTAAGACCTCGACAATCCAAATTTGCGATTCACTTATCAGAGGTTCGCATTTAGATATAAAGAATGAATTACCGGAAGTAAAGATTGTGCAAGTAATACATGTTGTTGATGAAAGCTCTGTTGATGAGGCAATAGAAGCCGCTAAAACCGCCGATGCTTTGCTTCTTGATTCCGGCAATCAAAAATTAGCTGTTAAAGAACTTGGCGGTACGGGAAGAACACACAATTGGGAGCTGAGTAAACAAATCGTTGAAAGCGTTTCAGTTCCGGTTTATTTAGCCGGTGGATTAAATCCGGCAAATGTGAAAGAAGCGATAGAAACAGTTCATCCTTTTGGTGTTGATATTTGTTCCGGCTTGCGGACTAATGGAAATCTTGATGAGACAAAACTAAGCGAATATGTAAAACTTGTTAAGGCTTGCGGTTAATCGTTTGTTTGCAGCTTAAAACCGGTTCCATGCACATTAACTATTTCGATTGAGGGATCATTTTTAAAATAGCTGCGCAATTTTGTAATATAAACATCCATACTGCGCGCGGTGAAGTAATTATCATTTTGCCAAATCTTATTAAGTGCGATGGACCTTTCCAGAATGCTGTTTTTGTGCAGACATAACAAATTCAAAAGCTCAGCTTCTTTTGAAGTAAGTTTCTGCTCGAAACCATCATTCTTTAACAAGCGTTTTTCAAAATCAAAAGTGTAACTGCCGATAGAAAATTTTGTTTGCGAAATTTCACTTTCAATTGAAGCCGAGCGTTTTAGGATAACTTTAATGCGAAGCAAAAGCTCTTCCATGCTGAATGGCTTTGTTACGTAATCATCGGCGCCAAGTTTTAATCCTTTCAGTTTGTCGTCAAGCATTGCTTTGGCGGAAAGAAAAAGAAAAGGTGTTTGCGGATTATAATCTTGAATTTTCTTTGCGAGTGTAAAACCATCCATCTTCGGCATCATAACATCAAGAATGCACAAATCATATTCACTTTCTTGGTACGCCAAAAGTCCTTCTTCGCCACTGAAAGATTGAGTAACGGAATAACCTTTTACCTCAAGAAATTCTTTTAGAAGAGTACTAAGGTTTTTGTCATCCTCAATCAGTAATATTTTTATTTCGTTTTTCATTTTCTTGGCAAAGAGAGTTTGAATGTTGTTCCTTTATTGATTTGGCTTTCTA
>DAIEQT010000127.1 GCA_027347545.1 Ignavibacteria bacterium
TCAATATTTCTTGTTACCGGATCGAAAACAACATTTTCAAGAATTGTTCCGAAGCGTTTTGTGGTCTCAAAAATTTGCGGTTCGTGATCTGCCGAAAGGCGGATTACTTTTGCATAGCATCCCGCCTCAAAATTGAAAACACCTTGCGAGCTCCATCCATGTTCATCATCACCAATTAAATTACGCTTGGGATCAGCTGATAAAGTTGTTTTGCCTGTTCCGCTTAATCCAAAGAAAAGAGCTACATCGCCGCTATCGCCAACATTTGCAGAACAGTGCATCGGCAGAACATCTTGATAGGTAAGTAAGAAATTCAAAACGGTGAAAACAGATTTTTTAATTTCTCCGGCGTAAAGTGTATTTGCAATAATTGCAGTGCGTTGATCAAAGTTTAGGATAATTCCGGTATCGCTTCTTGTTCCGTCAGCAATCGGATCGAGTTTGAATCCCGGAACTGCAATAACTGTAAAATCCGGTACAAAGTTTTTCAATTCATCTTTGTTGGTTGTTGTAAGAAACATATTACGCGCAAACATACTGTGCCAGGCTTTTTCAGTTATAATGCGAACCGGCATTTTATAATCGGGATCAGCGCCGGCGTAGCAGTCTTGAACAAACAATTCTTCACCTTGTGCCCATGCGTGAAATCTTCCAACAAGCTGAGACCATTTCTCATGCGCGTAGGGACGGTTATAGTTTCCCCACCAAATATCTTTCTTGGTGGATTCTTCTTGCACGATAAATTTATCCGAGGCAGCGCGGGCTGTATGTTTGCCGGTGTTTACAATTAGCGGTCCGTCTTTGGAAAGTTTGCCTTCATTACGGAAAATTACTTCTTCATAAAGTGCTTCGTGCGGAAGATTCCAATAAACACGGTCGAGGTTCGTGATGCCTTGGTTTTTTAATCTAAAATCCTAAGCGAGTTCTAAAGCTTGCTTGCTTGCCGGTGTTTGAAAATCAAGATATTTGCTCATGACCAATCCCTCACTAATTTGCGGTCGCCAATGTAAAGTTCGTTTGGTGAGTTGGGATCAAGCGCCCATTTCATTCTTTCAATTCCTTCGGTAATATCTTTTATAGTGCCGCAGTAACTTATGCGCAAGTGTCCATCCAAGCCAAATTCTTTTCCGGGAACTGTAAGCACCATAACCTTATCAATTAAGAATTGAGAAAGCTTTTGGGAATCTTTTTCGTAAGTAGAAAAATCTGCAAAGAGATAGAATGTACCATCCGGTACATTAACTTTTACGCCTTCGAATGAACGAAGCTGTTCAACCAAAACATTGCGGTTGTTTTCAAGTGTAACTCGCAAACTTTCTACGCCGGATTGAATTCCGTTGAGAGCGCCAACTGCAGCTTTCTGCAAAAGTACGGAAGGACCCGAAGTCTGATGTCCTTGAATGTTGGACATTGCTTCGATTAGTTTTTTGTTTCCAACAGCCCAACCTATTCTAAAGCCGGTCATTGCATATTGTTTGGATACTCCGTTGATGATAAGAAGTTTTGATTCTTCAACAGATTTTTTAGTGTAATCGTAAGCGCTGATTGGTTTGCGTCCATCGAATACCAAACGGTGATAAATATCATCCATTATCAAGTAGATTCCTTTGCGTTCGCAGAAATCAACTATGTCTGCAATAAACCCTTCGCTGTACATAGCGCCGGAAGGATTATTTGGACTGTTGATGATGATGGCTTTTGTGTAAGAGCCAACGCGCATTTCAATATCTTTTAAGCGGGGATAGAAAGTTCCATCTTCCGGCAATACCGGAACCGGAATCGCGCCCACAAGTTTTTCCATATCGGGATAGCTTACCCAATAAGGAGCGGGGAAGAGAACTTCTTCTTGCGGATTTAATATTGCTTGCAACGCAACCATAATAGATTGTTTAGCGCCGCTGCTTGCAATTACATTTTCCGGATTAACTTTTCTGTGATAGTATTCGTCGGTATATCGAATGATAGATTTTTTTAACTCGGGAATTCCATCTGCCGGGGCGTAACGGACTTCGCCGCTGTTTAACATATTTACAGCTGAAAGGAGAGCATCCATTGGCGCTCTGCTTTTGGGTTCGCCGCCTCCAAGATGAATTACCGGGTCACCTTTTTCTCTTAGTATTGCTGCTTTTTCATTTAGTGCAAGCGTTGGGGAGGCTTTGATCGATTTTGCGATAAGACTTAAGCTCATAAAGAACCTATTATATTGATAAAATAGAATATTAGTATCTTAAACTTATTGGCTTAAGCTCTGATTCGCAAGGAAATTTTGTGGGGTAATAAGTTAAGTAAGTACCTGAGTAGCTGAGTGCCAAAGTGCCTGAGTTCCTGAGAGCCTAATAAGTTGAAAAAGCTTATTACGGCAGAGAACAAAGAAATTATAACAAATCAAAAAATCTTTTACTTAGTTACTTAGGAACTTAGGCACTCAGTTACTAAGTAACTCTTATACTCAGTCGTTTTCCTTAAACATTTTTGAGATGTAGTTAAGCAGATCTTTCTTCTCGAATGGTTTACCCAAGAATCCGTTAAATCCGGCAGCTTGAAATCTGCGGATGTTTGTCTCGGATACGTATCCGGTTAATGCAATTGCCGGAACGTTAACGTAGTTTTCCATTAAGCGAATTCTTTTCAGGACCTCAATTCCATCAATTCCATGTCCTAGGCTTATATCAACAAGAAGAAGATCAAACATTTCTTTCTTAGCTGCTTTAACAGCAGATTCACCATCGCGTATAGGAAATACTTCGCCGGATTTGGATAGAAAGCGTTCTACTACTTCTATGTTTAGCGGGTTATCTTCAACGAGAAGGATGCGAAGATCTTTATTTAACACCTTAGAACCCGGCTGGGAGATTTTATTAATCATAACCGGTTCGGGCATTTCTTTTTCAAGAGGTACTTCGCTTAATAAAGGAATTAAAATCGTAAAGGTAGAACCTTTGTCAGGTTCACTTTCAAACGTTATCATGCAATTAAGATTTTGTGCCATTCTCTTTGCCAGGCTTAAACCTAAACCTAAACCTTCAAAATCCCTTCTAGTTCCTTCACTTAACTGCTTAAATTCCTTAAACAAAGATTTGTGCTCTTCTTTTCTAATTCCAATGCCGGTATCAATAATGTTAATTGCGGCGTATTCAATTTCGTTTTTAACAATTGGCGTAGCAAGTTGAATTGTAATTCCGCCGCGAGAAGTAAATTTTATTGCATTATCTATAAGATGAGTGGCAATTCTGAGCAGCCAGCCTTCGTCACAATAAGTTACTTGCGATTCAAATGCCGAGTCAACTTCGAAGGAAAGATTTTTTACATGCGCACGTTCTGCAAAAAACATTTTTAGCTCTTGGCAGAAGAAGACTAAATCAATCGGATTGTTCTTGATTTCAACATCGCCCATTTCAAGTTCTGAAAGAGAAAGAATTTCTGTAAAGGTACTGGAAAGTCGCTGTCCCGATGTGATTATTTTCTCAACCATCATTCTGCCTTCTTCGTCTGTTACATAATCTCGCAGAAGTTGAGAAAAGCCAATAATTCCGTTTAGCGGCGTTCTAAGCTCGTGAGACATATTGGCAAGCAAGGATGTTTTTACTTTGTACGCGTGTTCTGCTTCGTCTTTTACAAACAGCATTTCATCATCAAATTTCTTACGGTCGGTTATGTCCTCCTTTATAGCAACAAAGTGAGTGATTTTACCGGAACTGTCTTTAATAGGTGAAATTGAGGCGAACTCCCAGTACAATTCTCCATTTTTTTTCAAGTTTTGAAATTCACCGCGCCACTCATTTCCGGAAGAAATTGTTTTCCATAGTTCAGTGTAGAATTCTTTGCTTTGTTTTCCGGATTTCAGAATGCTAGGATTTTTGCCGATGACTTCTTTCAATGTATAGCCGGTGGTTTCTAAAAATTTCGGATTTACATATTCAATTATACCGTCAATATTTGTAATAGTAACAGACGCGGAGTTTTGTTCTACTGCTCTCGAAAGTTTACGAAGTTCCTCTGTCTTTGATTTTATTTCTGTTATATCTCTTATAATAAGCTGATATGCGAGAGAATTATTTAAATAGAAAGGAACCGATACAATCTCAACATCTAAAACAGTTTTATCAAAGCGGATGATTTTTTCCTCCGCAGGTGGAAGAGGCTTCATCGAAATTGCCGCCGATTTTATTCGATCTATTGCGAATGCTTTATAATCCGGGTGCAAGAAATCAAGAACGTTTTTATGGATTAGCTCATCAATAGAAAACGCTCCGGTCAGGCTAACTGCTGCCGGATTGGCATAAACAATTCTTCCATTTTGATGAATAACTATTGCATTTGGTGAATACTCAACCACATGGCGGAATCTTTCCTGGCTTTCCTTTAGAGCTCTTTCTGCGCTTTTTCTTTCTGTAACATCGCGCACTATGGATTGGATAGCTCTCATTCCGTAAAATTCTATTGCAGTAGCTGTAGATTCTATATAAGCTAAAGTGCCGTCGTTTTTGATAAGTTTATATTCTACATAAGGGATATGCTCGGCTTCTCCGTTGTTAAGTATACTCATTCGTTGTAATACTAATTCAATAGAATCCGGGTGCAGATAATCAATTATTTTTTTACTCTTGAGCTCTTCAAAACTCCCAGCGCCAACTAATTCTAGGGTGGCGCGGTTAGCAAAAACAAATTCTCCGTTTACATGAACAAAAATTGCTTCGGGAGACTGCTCTACAATCCTACGGTATCTTTCTTCACTATCTAAAAGTTTCTTCTGTGTTTCCCTGCGTTCGGTTATATCGCTAATTGAATGAACGGCGCCGGTTAATTGTCCCTCATCGTTAATAATTGGATCTACCGTTATTAGAAACCATTTATCGTTTAGCTGATACTCCATGTATTCACGCTGAAGGGAAATTTTCGTTCTCTGTAACGGGCAGTCAAAACCCGGGCTTTCATCCGTGTGAATAATTTCGTAGCAATGCCTTCCAATTACCTGGTTTAACGGTTTACCTAATATTTTTTCTGTGGTTTTATTTGCTCTGATAACAATGGAGTTAAGGTTAATTAACCAAACTGCATCGGAAACCGAATCAAAAGTTGTTTGCCATTCCTTTGCTGCTTTAACAAGCTCGTCTTCAAATCTTTTTTGAACTGTAACATCGTATGCAATTCCAGTTACAGACTCTACATTCCCGTTTTTATCAAATAACGGCGTATAAGAAATATCAAACACAACATCACCCACAGTAGATACTTCTCTGCTTTCAATTCCGTTGAGAGCGTTTTTTAATGCCGCAGCTATTTCCGGATGATATCCATAGACTTCAAGAGCCGAGAGCCCAACAACTTCGCCGGGCTTTAATCCTAATTTAGAAAGCCCGTTTCCTTCCGATAGAGTAAATATTCCGTTTTTGTCTAAAACAAAAATTAATATTGGAGACCTTTCAACAATAAACCGTAACCGGATTTCACTTTCGCGTAATCTGGATAGTGCAATATTTCTTTCAGTTACATCATTGGCAACTACTAAGACTGCTGATTCGCCACTATAAGTAATAGGAATAGCAGAAGTCTGAACATCAATTAGCTCGTTATCCATACAATAGTATTTTAATTCAATTAGAGGGGCAGCAGTATGTTGCTCGTTAACAGTTTTAAGTCTGGTCCGGGCAATACTTAGGTAATCAGGGTGCATGTAATCATAAAGATTTTTGCCGATAACTTGCGACGGGTCTTGAGCATGAAACAATTTTACACATGCTTCATTAGCGAATAATACTTTCCCATCCTTATGAACAAAAAGTGCAAATGGTGAAGAATCAATTAGTTGCCGGTAGCGTTCTTCACTTTCTTTGAGTGCGTTTTGTGCAACAATTTTTTGAGTGATATCGCCGTAGGCAACAACTACACCTCCGTCATCGGTAGGTAATGGTGCAGCAGTTACACTTACCCAGGTAATTTCGTAGTTCCCTTTAACAATACCTGCTTCAACATTACGGATAATTTTACCTTCCTTAAGCGCACGCACACCGGCGTATTCTTCCGTAGGCATTGTTGATTTATCTTGCTTTATAATTCTTCTGTTAAGGTTTTCAATAGTTCTGAATTTAAGTTCTTCTTCCGAAGTTTCAAATAACAATTCGAAGGCTTTGTTCGACTCTACAATATTTCCTTTGCGATCGGCGACCAGAATTCCAAGAGGGAAAGAGTTGAAAAGTATTTTGTATTTATCAAGAGTAGACTTCAATTCATATTCTAACTTTTTTCTTTCCGTAATGTCTCTGTTCACGCTCAGAACGTAATCTTCTCCCTCAATTTTTAGAATCTTGGAATTTACTTCAACCGGAAAAATTGTTCCGTCTTTACGCCGATGAATTGTTTCAAATACAAAATTGTTTTTCTCGCGGATTTGGTTAACGCGTAAAGTATTTTTTTCTTTGTTAGCATTCGGAGAAATAATTTGGATGTTATTATTGAGAAGTTCATTCTGTGTATAGCCCAGAGAGTCACATGCCCGGTCGTTTGCATAAAGTATATTTAAGAAAGTGTCCAGCAGAAGAATAGAATCGCTGGCTGCGTTAAGCAAAGTTGCCTGCAGTTCAATGTACTTTTCTCTAGCTCTTTCATTAGTTATATCTTTTATCCGTCCGAGGAAACGCTTTGTTTTACCTGCGGTGTCTGTAACAGCAATTCCCGACTGCTCAAGTATTACATAATGCCCCTCTCTATGT
>DAIEQT010000149.1 GCA_027347545.1 Ignavibacteria bacterium
ATTCTGTTTTGAACAGACTTAAGCAGGGATTGGTAACGTTAATTTGAATTTGTGAATCAATTGTCAGAAATCTGTTAATTTACATGCACTAAAAATCACTTATGAGACGAACAATGAAAAAGACTATTTATTTTTTTGCAATCATTCTAAAGTACTGAACAAAAATTACGCAAATAGTTAGAAGCAAAACAGACCAGCGGTGAACATCTGCTAAAAACTCTAAACCGTCAGTTCCAAACAACGGATAGAGCATTAATATTATTGAAAGCATTGCCGGCAGAATTAATGCAATAATGAGCCAGTACAAAACTTTGAGCATTATTCGAGAATCTAAAGTTTTCTTCTGTCTGTAATTGCCGGCTAGATTTTGAAGCTCTTCCAAAGACAACTGATTGCTGTTAGAAAAAAGGAAAACAAATGCAACCAAACAAATACTTGCCAGTAGTGCAGTAGAGGCGTGGACCATCATAAATAATCCGCTCATGTGATAGCCAAATACTACCGGAAGAAATGCGGTTATAAAAAGTATAATAAACAAAGCCGCACATATATGAACAATTATTGATTTTGTCTTCTTGAAAAAGGACCCGGATTTAATCCGCCAGGCAATTACAAGGTTCTCTTTAAAATCTTCTCTACAAAATTGCCAAACAATCTTTGGAGTAATCTTGTTAGGCTTCAGCTTTCTAATGAGATAAACCAGTAGTGCTGCTATTAATAATATTGATACAACTCTGAAAATCAAACTTACCTCGCTAAACTTTATCTTTTGTTGCTTCTCTAGCTATAACTAAAATTCCTTTAGCGGAATAAATTAGGAATACAAAGAAAATCAGTATGAAAGAGATGATGATAATTCCTTTGAGCCATGGTCTAAAAAAGAATGAAAACGAAAACGCTTTTTGATATGCGGTATTCAAACCTTCGAACTTCGTCATTGTAATTAATGTGTCTGTTTCAGATTTAAGGGAAGATTCAACATTAACTTTACCGTAAAGAAAATTACAACTAGCCGAGTGGCAGTCGCCGCAGCCGTTAGCTCCCAAAGCTTGCGAAGCAGGACGAACACTATGGGCAATAGGCCAGCTGTATGCTTCAGCTGATTCGTTTTCACTCTTTCTTAATCTTGTTCCATCAAGCTCTATAACTTTTCCGCCGGTTACATAGACAAAACTTGCATTCTTCCTCTGAGAACCACTGTTCAATTTTTTGAGAAGGGAAATCATCATGCTATCGCTGATTGAATGCCACTTGCCGTAATTAAGTAAAGTATCGAGCTTAATTCTACCGGAAACAGAGCTAGCAATTTCATCAATAGAAAGTGGAGTAATCTTATCGCCATTTTTCGTTGCCCAGAAAGAGGGCCAAAGCAAATTGTTTGGCTCAATCATTCCGTTTCCATTTCTTACATAAACCGGAGTTTGTATGTGCGGGAAGAAATCACCTTGCCTATTGGATTTTCTAATTCCAAGTTTATGTGCGCGTGAAGTTTTTGTTAAACTCGTTCTGTCGTTCGGCAATGTTACGGAATGGCAGACAGTACATTCAAGTTTATCGAAATGAATTGCCGGAATACCTTTATGAAGAGGAACCGGAGCGCCATTCTTTCCGACCTTTGCTTCTCCATTTCCCAGATGACATCCTTTGCAAGAAAATGATTCAACTCTAAAATTATTCTTATTGCTTGCTTCCTCTCTATAACCGCGAATCATATCATGATCAATTCCGTTGCGGTGACAGTCGGCGCATGTCATTCCTTTCTGAAGATGTACATCCTCATCTTCATCCCACTGATTATAATTTTCAGCTTGATAGGTAACACTGGAATGGCAATAGTAGCATCGCTCTTTCTTTGCTTTTCTAGTTATATCAAAAAATATCTGGTTGTTGTCGTTAAATTTTGCTTGATCGTAACTAATACTTGGCGGAGCTGTTGTGCGTCTATCAACATCAGCATAAGTCAAAGAATTGTAAACATCAAAATTATCGGGCATCTTGGAAGCGTTGCCTTTCACTTCGGCAATTGCGCTGGCGGCAGCGGCAGCCCATTTAAAATTTTGCTTTTGCATCTGCGCTGAATATTCTGCCGGATCATATTCGGAGTTTGCATCATGGCAAGCGAGGCAATTCACATCAAGCTTGCCCGAAACTTCCCAGCGGAAAAAATCATCCGGATTTTGCATGCTGTCGGTTTCGCCGCTTCCACCGCCGGGATAATGAGTGCCAAACAAATCCAAAAATTTGAAGGAGGAAATTCCGAGAGCTGAAGGAGAATAGGTTCCTTTCCATTTTCTTTCGGAAACCGGAATTACTGTTAAGTTTTTCCAGTCAACATAAATCCATGGTTCGCTCTTTCTTCCCGGTTTAACTTTTGGATTGGAAGCGTTAAAGTGAAAACCTTTGCTGATTACTTCGTACGAGTGGCATTCGCCGCAAGTATATTTTGTAGAAAAGGGAAGAAGCGGATTGTCGTTTTTCAAAACAAGAACGCTGTCTGCATCAAACAATTTTATTAAGTGAACGGGAACTGATCTGCTGCCGTCTCTTAAATCGCCAATCTTGTATTGCTGTGTAAATAGGGTTAGACCTACAGCAAAAAAGATTGCAAGAAAGAGTGTTGTATATGCGATTCTAAAATTATTTTTCTGGAAATATTTAACGCAGAGAACGCAAAGAATACGCAATCCGCCTTTGGCGGATCGCAAAGGATATTGTTTGTTTTTAGAATCGCTATTGGAAGTTGAAGGGAAATTGATCATAGCTAAATTCTAAAATCTGATGGATTGAGTTTTACTTCCCGTTTAGCTTGTACGGCTTCATTTACTTTAAGAACTGTTACGGCAGTCTCATAACCAATTTCCGGTGGACAGTTTAATTTTTCCAAACCTCTAATTGAATTAAAAAAGTTTTCAAGATGAGGTTTATGATATGGATCGTTAAACTTAACCGGCAATGTGTGTTTAGGAGGGGCTACTGTTTCTCTTGCATCCAAAACTACTGAAGGAGCCGCAGCCGGCGCATCGCTTGTAGGCGATTCAACAATTCCTTTTTTAATCCACTCATCCCAGCTTGGCGCCGCGGGTTCTTTGTAAATACCAACTCGTCCGGCAGATTCTGAAATTGTCAACGAACCGGCGTCTCCCATAAAACTTTCGTAATAACCTTGACTGCTGTTTGTTGTTATAGTTTGGTAGAAAGCTCTAACAACACCATTCTTTGTTTTGTAACGGAATGTAGCTAAAACAGAATCATACCATTGATGAGTATTCTTATCATAATAATCTGTTCCGCCGCTTGCCATAACAGAAATTGGATTTGCGTTTAGGAACCAGCTGTAAATATCAATTTGATGCGAGCCCAAATCTACTATTGGTCCGCCGCCAAGATTTCTGTACCAGCGCCAGTTGCGGTGCTGATGCATGTTTTCGAAACCATATTTTTTTAATGTAGCAAGTGGAATAGCTTTTCCATCGGGCCAGCCGTTATCAGGCTGAACAGCTCTGTTCCACTGTCCGTTAATTGTAGTAATCTTTCCTAACAAACCAGCTTCGTTGATAACTCGGCGGTAGCAATGTAAGTAATAAGGATTGCTTCTTCTTTGATGACCAATCTGGCAAAGTTTTTTTGTTCTGCGTGCGGCTTGAACAATTTTTCTTGCGCCTTCAAGAGTATTGGACATTTCTTTTTCACAATAAACATGCAAGCCGGCTTCCATGCAATCTATGGCGTGCTGAGCGTGCCAGAAATCTGGTGAGGCAATCAGAACTGCATCCAAACCTTTTTCTTTATTCAGCATATCTTCGTAATCAACATAAGCGCGAAGCTTGTGTCCATACTTTTCAAGCAGACGGAAAACTCTTTGCTGATTGTAGGATTCCCAAATATCGCACACAGCTTTGAATTTGATATTCGGAATTTTCAAACAAGCGTTAACAAGTGCTTGTCCTTGCGCGCCGCATCCAATTAAAGCAACATTAAGAGGTTTGTTCTTATCAACTTTAGCCGAGGTAATTATGTAAGGCGCCAGAACTAAGCCGGCACCAATTGTTGAAGAAACTTTTATGAATTCTCTTCTATCTAAGTTTTTTTCTGATGTCATTCTTTATACTCTTAAGAAATTCTTTTACGTATATGATGTTTGATCCTTTGTGAAAGTTGGTGACTTAGTGCCTTTGTGGCTAAAATCTTTACCACTAAGACACAAAAACACAAAGTAAAACTCAAATAGAATTTTTATTCCAAAGACCAGCCGTCTCTGTATTGAACATGCATGAAAGGATTAGCTTCCGGCAAGTTTGTAATTTCCATTTTAACCGGATCCCATTCGAGCACAGTGTTTGTATCTTTCATTCTTAGAGCAACATTTCCCAACAACATAACTTCAGTAAGTTTTCCGGAATAAGAAAAATCTGTAGTGCTCTTCGAACCTTTTTTAATTGCCTCAATCCATTCAAGTTGAATTCCCGGAGAGCGGGGAATAGTTTTTCCCGGCCTTACATACTCTTGCATTTTGGTTTCTGGAATAATTCTTACGCCTGTTCCGTATGTCCCATGCATAATTTTTCCTTTGGTCCCATAGAACAGAACTCCGCCGCCGTTATCGCCCATTTTTCTGCCGGGCTCTAATTCCTCCGGACGAGGAGGCATCAAGCCGCCATCATACCAGACTAATTTAACCGGTGGTTTGCTTCCTCTTGCCGGAAATTGGTAAGTAACCATAGAAGCTGACGGGTAAGTTTCATCCGAGTATTTTGTTGAAGATGCTTGAACAGTTAGAGGATGACCTAATTTCAAAGCCCAGAAAGGCTGATCAATAAAGTGAGCGCCCATATCGCCGAGCGCGCCGGTTCCAAAATCCCACCATCCGCGCCAGTTGAACGGGTGATAACTTGGATGATAAGGGCGAATAGGTGCTGGTCCCAAGAATAAATCCCAATCCAATGTACTCGGAACATCCGGAGTTTCGGTTGGGCGTTTCAGTTCGCCTTGAGGCCAAATTGGTCTGTTCGTCCATACGTGTACTTCATTGATGTCGCCAATTGCGTCGTCCCAAATCCACTCGTTCAAAAGTCTTGCTTCTTCGCCGGCATGACCTTGATTACCCATTTGAGTAACAAGATTTTTTTCTTTAGCTACTTCTGCTAATCTTCTCGCTTCATAAATTGTATGCGTTAACGGCTTCTGAACAAAAACATGTTTTCCCAATTTCATCGCTGCCATTGCAATTATTGCGTGAGTGTGATCCGGCGTTGCAATAACAACAGCATCAATATCTTTTTGCTTCTCAAGCATCACTCTGTAATCTTTATAGTAAACAGCGTTTGGGAACTCTGCTTTAAGCTGCGGGTTCATAGTTTCATCAACATCGCAGAACGCAACTAAATTCTCGCCGGCACAAGCACGCGCATCGGAATTTCCTTTACCGCCAATGCCAACAACCGCTATGTTCAGCTTATCGCTTGGTGATCTTCTGTTCAACCCATACAAACCGCTTGGCAAAATTGTAAAAGCCGCTGCCGCCATTCCCGTTTTAGCAATAAATTCTCTTCTGCTTATTTGATTACTTTGTGCGGGTGAAATCTTTTTCTCTTTTTCCATTGTTGGCTCTTCCGTGTGAGTGGAAAATTATTCGCTCATGTTACGCAACCAACAAGGAAAAACTTAGCCAACAGGGCACAAAGACACAAAGCCCTCACAAAATTTACGTCCCGCTTTACGAGATTTTTCTTAGTGAAACCTTTGTGCCTTAGAGTCTTCGTGGCGAATCTTTCCTTTCTGCGTGACATGAGTTATTCAGTTAAATATTTATTGGTAAGTAAATTTGATTGCTCAGAGGGGGCGTTGGTAAAACTATATAAGAAAGATTCTTTCATATGTACCGAAATTTGTAAATAAAATTTCTGTCTAAGTTAGTTACAACTGCTTTCATGAATCAATTGAAAATTATCTAAAAATACTTTTTGAACCAAATTTGATATATTTGTCAAAGTAATGTTCTTAAAAGATTTGGCAGTTCTGTTAAGCTATATAAATTTCCTTTAGGTTAATAAACAAATCATCTATTAAAGGAGTTTTGCATGAATGTTCAAATCCGCTTATCTATTATGATGTTCCTTCAATATGCTATCTGGGGCGCGTGGTATGTAACTGTTGGTAATTACATGGGGGCAATTGGAATGTCACATGTAATTCACTGGGCATACACTGTTAGCCCAATCGCAGCAATAGTTTCCCCATTCTTTCTCGGCATGATAGCCGACCGCTACTTCGCAACAGAAAAAGTTTTAGGTGTTCTTCATATTATTGGCGGACTCGCAATGTTCTTAGCTCCGTTTGTTGCAGAAGGAACAAATGCTTCACCTACTTTCTTTATCATACTTCTTCTTATCAATATGTTATGCTATATGCCTACGGTTGCACTAACAAACTCTTTGGCATTTCATCACATGACAAATCAAGAAAAACAATTCCCAATTATTCGCGTGTTTGGTACAATTGGATGGATTGCGGTTGGAATTTTTGTTAGCAAAGTTTTAGGCGCTGATGAAACCGCTGTTCCGCTAAAGATTGCCGGTGTTTTAGGTGTGTTTATGGGATTCTTCAGCTTTGTTCTGCCTCATACACCTCCATCAAATAAAGGTGAAAAAGTTACTGCGCGTCAAATTCTTGGCATTGATGCGTTGAAGCAGTTAAACACAAAACCGTTTATTGTCTTTATTATAAGCGCGTTTTTGATTTGCATTCCTCTCTCTGTTTATTACGCATACGCTCCGGTATTTGTTAACGGCAGCGGAATTGAAAACCCGGCTTTCAAAATGTCGTTTGGTCAAATGTCTGAAGCATTTTTCATTCTGATTATGCCATTGTTATTCTCTTATATCGGCATTAAGAAAATGCTATTAACCGGAATGGCTGCTTGGGTTCTCCGTTATGTATTGTTTGCTCTTGGCGCACCGGATACAGTTGTTTGGATGATCCTTGGCGGAATTATTCTTCATGGTATTTGCTACGATTTCTTCTTCGTCGCCGGCTTCATTTATGTTGATAAAAAAGCAACAAACGAAATTCGCGGACAAGCGCAAGGATTTGTTGTACTCGCAACTTACGGTTTGGGAATGTTGATAGGTTCTCAAGTTGCCGGATATTTATTTAATGGAATGATTACTGCAACTGGCAAAGAAGCTTTAGTACAGTGGCAAAATTTCTGGTGGGT
>DAIEQT010000159.1 GCA_027347545.1 Ignavibacteria bacterium
CTAAGAACCCAACCACAAATATATTTTTGGTTTAGCTTGCTCAACCGCCTTACTAATATTTAGCGAATTTCCACTTGTTGAAAAATCAGAAGTTTCCGTCGTTATTCAACTGCAGTGGTGAAGGCTTGCTAACTTGTGTTGTTAAACGAAAGACAAATTCAGCAAAAAAGTGTTTTTCAAAGTTTGTAAAATATTCCTATTTTTGATTTGTAATTAGAGAATCGATCTGCATTAGCGGACGGTTACTTTCTTGAAATTAAATTGTCATATGGACTTGATCTTTAGGACAGGTACCAAAAACATGAAAAACTTTATCTGCCTATTCTTAATAGAAACAATTTCTTCCTACCAGAGCTTCCGGTTTAAGCTATGTTCATATTGCTATAGTAATGTTGACCACGCATCAGCTTTAAAATATCATAGCTACATGAGATATTTATGAAATCAATCCACGAGTTTCATAAATATAAAGCAGCTCATAAGAAGATATCCGTTGTAACTTGCTATGATTACACTTCAGCGAAAATTGTGAATGACAGTGACGTTGATGCTGTGCTTGTTGGTGACAGCTCCGCAATGGTGATGCATGGTTTTGAAAATACCGTATTTGCCAATCTTGATATGATGTGTTACCATGTTAACGCGGTCAAGCGCGGACTCAATGAAAAATTAATAATTGCCGATCTACCATTTCTTGAACACAAAAAAGGAATTAAAAATACTTTTACTTCAATTGATAAATTGATGAAATGCGGCGCCCATGCTATAAAAATAGAAGGCGCCATCGGTAATTTAGAAATCATCAAAAAGATTTCAGAAGCCGGCGTTCGAATTATGGGGCATCTGGGACTCACTCCTCAGTCCATCTATCATCTTGGCGGTTACAAAGTACAAGGTAAAGAAAGCAAAGAGGCTGAGTTACTAATTAAACATTCTATCGAACTACAAGAAGCCGGATGCTTTGCAATTGTACTCGAGCTTATTCCCGAAGATTTAGCCGGAGAGATTACAGATAAGTTATCTATTCCTACAATAGGAATTGGCGCCGGCGCTAAAACTGATGGACAAGTATTAGTGCTGCAAGATCTGCTTGGAATGGATAAAGATTTCAACCCGAAATTTGCCAGAAAATATTTTAACGGTTACGAAACAATTCTAAATGCACTTAATAAATTTAATGAAGATGTAAAGCAATCAGATTTTCCAAACGCATCCGAGAGCTTCCAATGATTAGACAGGTAACAAGCATAGATGAAATAAAATATTTAACAAAGACTTTCCATTCCAAAAAGAAGAGTGTTGGATTTGTCCCTACAATGGGAGCTTTACATGCCGGGCACGAATCGTTGTTAAAAAAATCTGTTTCGGAAAATGATATTACAGTTGCAAGCATTTTTGTAAATCGAACACAGTTTAACGATCCAGACGATTATAAAAATTACCCGAGAACCATCGAGAATGATTTGCATGTACTGGAGAAAGCTGGTGTGGATATTTTGTTCCTACCTAAATATGAAGAAATCTATAACGACGATTATAGATACAGAGTCATCGAAAATTCATTGAGCAAAATTCTTTGCGGCAGTTCCCGCCCAGGTCATTTTGAAGGCGTCTTAACAATTGTTCTGAAACTTTTGAATATAGTCTCGCCAGCCAAAGCTTATTTCGGCGAGAAAGACTATCAACAATATTTATTGATTGACGGAATGTGCAAAGCTTTGTTTATGGATGTGGAAATTATCCCATGCCCAACAGTGCGCGAGAAAGATGGACTTGCAATGAGCAGCCGCAACTTGCTGCTTACTTCTGACGAAAGAAAAACCGCTCCAAACTTTTCGAAAGTATTAAGAAATGCGAAAAGCGCTGCGTTAGCTAAAGCCCGGCTTGAGGAGTTAGGTTTTAAAGTTGATTACGTTGAAGATTTGTACAAGAGAAGATTTGCTGCTGCTTTTTTAGGAAAAGTGAGGTTGATAGACAATGTCCAAATTTAATGTTTTGTTTAAGGTTACCGGTTCAATTGCTGCGTACAAGTCAGCATACATTATTTCCAGACTTGTTCAATCCGGATGTAATGTAAAAGTTGTTGCTTCCGAATCTGCACTAAAGTTTATTGGAACAGCTACGTTAGAAGGACTTTCCGGCAATCCGGTTTATACGGACTCTTTCGCCCCGGCACAAGTTATGAGTCACATTCATTTGGCGCAGTGGGCTGATGTTACAATAGTAGCTCCGGCAACAGCAAATACAATAAACAAATTTACAAATGGAATTTCAGATAGTCTTCTTACCTCACTCTTTTTAGCACATGATTGGTCAAAGCCATATTTGATAGCTCCCGCAATGAATTCCAAAATGTATTCTCATCCGGCAACACAACTATCTTTAAGCAAACTAAAGAGTTGGGGCGTAACAATTCTTCCTACAGAAGTTGGTTACTTAGCTTGCGGCGATGTTGGCGAAGGTAAAATGCTCAATCCGGATTTAATTTTTGACGAAGTGATGAAAGCTTATGCTTCAAAAAATAAATCCGTTACAAAAAAGATAATACTTATCACTTACGGCGGAACTGCGGAAGACATTGACGGTGTGAGATTTATCTCAAATATGAGTACCGGCAAAACCGGCGCTGCAATAGCAGAAGAACTTTTTTTAGGCGGGAATGAAATCACAACCTTGCGTGCAAGAAACTCGTTTGAAACTAAATTTAATGTCGAAAGTAAAGTGTTCTCTTCATTTGAAGATTACCGCGTTAAGATTGAGAAATTGCTAGCGGAGAAACACTTTGACGTGATTATTCACCTGGCTGCATTGAGCGATTATTCCCCCGCGTTCTTGGAAAAAGACAACAACACGTTTCCGCTTCCTCTGCAAAGTAAGTTGGCGTCAGACTCAGACAACATTAAAATCATGTTCAAAAAGAATGTAAAGGTTATTAATTCTCTTAAAAGATTATCCAAGAATCCTAATGTAATTGTGATTGGTTTTAAGCTTACAAATCAGGTCGAAGAAAGTGATATACCCAATATTATTAAGAAGATGTTTGCGGATTCAGACATAGATTATGCAGTGCACAACGATCTTTCCAGCAGGACTTTTTCTGACGAACAAACAAATTTTACCGTTTACGATAAAGTTCTAAACACAACAAAGTGCGTTAGCGTTTTAGACTTAGCAAAAGAAATTGATAAAATAATGGAGATAAAAAATGATATTGTGCATTGATGTTGGCAATTCGCAAATCCACGGCGGAGTTTTTAGCGGTGGTGAATTAACGGTACAATTTCGCAAAACTTCGAGACAGCAATTTTCATCCGATGAAATAGGTTTGTTTCTCAAAACTGTTTTACGGGAAAATAATGTTGACCCGGACAGCATCAGTGGAATTTCAATTTGCAGTGTGGTTCCGGATCTAAATCATTCTATTAGAAACGGCTGCATCAAATACTTTAGAATAGAACCGTTCTTCTTAAAAGCCGGTGTTAAAACCGGATTGAAAATAAAATACCGAAATCCTCTTGAGGTTGGAACAGATAGAATTGCTAACGCAATTGCGGCTACAACTCTCTTCCCAAACAAAAATTTGATTGTTGTTGATTTTGGAACAGCCACAACATTCTGTGTTATCAGTAAAACCAAAGATTATTTAGGCGGTATAATTCTTCCTGGCATCCGAATCTCGATGGAGGTTTTGGAATCGAAAGCCGCGCAGTTACCGAGTGTAGAAATTAAAAAACCGGAAACATCCGTCGGTAGATCAACTATCGAAAGTATTCAATCCGGTTTATTCTTCGGGCAGGTTGGAATCGTAAAAGAAATCAAAGCGAGAATTATTTCCGAAGCATTTAAGGATGAAGACCCGTTTGTAATTGGTACAGGAGGATTTTCAAGTTTATTTGAAGACGAAGGTCTATTCAATTTAATCTTACCAACATTAGCACTCAAGGGGCTTTATACGGCTTACAATCTAAACCAATCAACGGAAAGAGATGCGTGATGTTTAGAGTAATGCTCAAATCGAAAATTCACAAAGCTACTGTAACCGGAAGCGATTTGAATTATGAGGGTTCCATAGCAATTGATAAATCACTTTGCGAAAAAGCCAACTTATTAGAGTTCGAAAAAGTTGATATATACAACGTTAACAACGGCAGCCGTTTTTCGACTTATGTTATTTACGGCGGCGAAGGTGAGGTTACTCTTAACGGCGCGGCAGCAAGGCTTGTACAAGCCGGAGATAAAATAATTATCGCCTGCTACTCAATGTTCAATGAAGCTGAAATAAAGAAACATAAACCTATCGTTCTGATTTTGGATTCATCAAATTCTGTTTTACAAAAGGATGTTAAGTAAAAAATATTCAACATGAGTAATATGAACAGAGGAAGGTATTTCGATTTTATTATTGTAGGACAAGGTTTAGCCGGTTTAGCCGCGGCTTATTTTGCTTCCCGGCATGGCACTGTTGCTTTGGTATCTAAAGGGAATTCTAGAATCAGCAATTCTTATCTGGCGCAAGGCGGAATTGCTTCTGCTATTTCACCTGATGATTCTATTAAGCTGCACTATAAGGACACGATTACAGTTGGAAAGAATCTTTGTGATAAAAAAGCAGTTAAAATGTTAGTTACTGAAGGTAGAAGTATCATAAAAGAAATTATTTCTCTAGGAATGAAATTCGATAGAAACAATTCTGAATTGGATATCAGTCTGGAAGGTGGTCATTCAAGAAGAAGAGTTCTACACGCTAACGGAAGTTCTACCGGAAAGGAATTGGTTAAATTTTTCCTCGATCTTACTGCACAACAGAAAAACATTACTCGCTTCACCAACTCTTATCTTTATGAACTGTTAGTTAAAGACGGTATTGCTCACGGAGCATTATTTTTCAATCCCAAAAAGCTGAAAAGTTTTCGTTTACTTTCCAATAGAACCATAATTGCATCGGGCGGACTCGCCGGGATTTATCATAAATCAACCAATCCATTTTCAACTTCCGGGGATGGAATTGCTGCGGCTTACAATGCCGGTGCTGCAATTGAGAATATTGAGTTCATTCAATTTCATCCAACTGCATTGAATAAGAAAAACTGTCCGCCGTTTTTATTAAGCGAGGCGATGCGCGGTGAAGGCGCAGTTTTGGTTGACCGCCGGGGAAAAAGAATTTTCGATAATGGTGAACTAACAGAACTTTCTCCGAGAGATGAATTAAGCAAAGCTATTCATCAATACCTAAGAGCCGGAAAGAATAGAAATATTTATTTAAGTCTATCATCCATTGAAAAAGATGTAATCAAAAGAAAGTTTTCCTATATCAGTAACGAACTGATGAAATACGATATTGATATAATCACTTCCGGCATTCCGGTTGCGCCCGCAGCGCATTACACAGTTGGCGGAATTAAAACCGGACTGTTTGGTGAAACAAATATCACCGGACTATATGCAATTGGTGAAGCTGCTTCTACCGGAGTTCACGGCGCAAACAGATTGGCGAGCAATTCTTTGTTGGAATGTTTGGTCTTTGCAAAACAGTGCGTGCTGCATAGCTGTAAATTATCTTTTGCAACAAGACCAATTGAGTTAGATGCTGCGACATGTTTAACTATTGATGACAAAAATGAGAATATTTTCCAGAAAGTAAGAGAGCAGATTGCAAAAATACTTTGGGAAGATGTTGGAATAATTAGAAATGCATCCTCTCTGAATAGCGCGAAAGAAAAACTTATTAAACTGCAAAACAAATATTCCGGCTCCGGCAATGAATATTATCTAATACAAATACAAAATTTGATACAGCTTGCTTTGCTGATAACTAACGGAGCCCTTGCGCGCAAAGAGAGCCGCGGCTGTCACATTCGCGGCGATTATCCACACCAGAGTAAAAAATTCGAACACAATTCTTGTCAGATAAAGAAACAGAGTACTCAACTCATTGTAAGGCGCGACAAATGAAATTGTCTCCGGATGTTAAACAGTTAATTCTATTAGCTCTGAAAGAAGATATTGGCAAGTGCGATATAACTTCGGAATTGATTGTCCCGGAAAATTACGTAGGGAGCGCTTCCATAATTGCAAAAGAAGCCGGAGTAATTTGCGGGCTGCAAATAGCTTATCAAATTTGCAAAACGATTGATAAGAAATTGTCATTCGTTGCATTATCGAAAGATGGCAACCATGTATCTTCCACTCAAAAAATTGCTGTAATTAATGGTTCCCTCAAATCACTTCTGACAGCAGAAAGAACTATTCTCAACTTTCTCCAAAGAATGTCCGGCATAGCAAGCGAGACAAATAAATATGTTACCGCGTTGAAAGGAACTAAGACAAAACTTCTAGATACACGAAAAACTGCGCCGGGACATAGAGTTTTAGATAAGTACGCGGTTAAGATAGGCGGCGGAGTTAATCACCGCGTTGGTTTATTTGATATGATATTGATTAAGGAAAACCATATCGCCGCTGCCGGAAGTATTACAGATGCAGTAAAACGAGCTACTACAAATAAACCGAAGCGCATGAAGGTTGAAGTGGAGGTTTCTAATCTGCAAGAAGTTGAAGAGGCGCTCGCGCAAAAAGTTGATATCATTATGCTCGATAACATGAATGCCGGTCAGATAAAAAAATCTCTTCACGTAATTAAAGGCAAATGCAAGACCGAAGCCTCCGGCGGTATTACTCTAAAAAACATTCGTCAAATAGCTAAGACAGGTGTGGATTATATTTCTGTTGGAGCAATAACGCATTCAGTTAAGGCGCTTGATATTGCAATGTACATTCAACAAACAAAAAAGAAATGAAATTTTCATGAAAGATATTGTTCAAGAAATAGAAAAACTAAAACTCGCTAAAAACGCGGTGATACTTGCTCACAATTATCAGCCGGCGGAGATACAAGATATAGCGGATTATGTTGGTGATTCGCTGGGGCTATCCCAGCAAGCGGCAAAAACCGATGCTTCAATAATTATTTTTTGCGGTGTACATTTTATGGCTGAAACTGCTTCGATTATTTCTCCCGGGAAACGGGTGTTGCTTCCAAACTTAGATGCGGGATGTTCATTAGCGTCATCAATTACGGCAGCGCAATTGAGAGAATGGAAAAGTCAGCATCCGAAAGCGGTTGTAGTTTCTTATGTTAATACATCGGCAGAGATAAAAGCATAAAGCGATTACTGCTGCACTTCTTCCAATGCAGCTAAAGTAGTTTCATCAATTCCGCTTGATAGAGAAATTTTATTTCTGCCCGATAGACATCTGGGAAGATATGTTCAAGCCGTTCTTAACAGGCCGTTAAAAATTTGGAATGGCTCTTGCCATGTTCACGAAAAAATTGGCGATATTGATTTTGGCTTAGCCCAGGCGCAATATCCCAATGCGGAATTTTTGATTCATCCGGAATGTGGCTGTTCTTCTTCTTGCATGCTAAAAGCAGAAATTTATTTTGACTGCAAAGGGATACACATGCTTTCAACAGATGGAATGATTAATTACGTGGAGAAATCCGATGCAAAAGAGTTTGTGATTGCTACCGAAGTTGGAATACTTCACCGGCTGAAAAAAGTAAAACCGCAAGCTTCGTTTTATCCATTAAGCGAAAACGCTGTTTGCGAATACATGAAGATGATAAGTCTGGAACAACTTCGCGATGCGCTCTACTATGAACGTTACGAAGTAAAAGTTCCGGATGAAGTTGCAGAAAAAGCCAGACTTCCAATTCGGCGGATGCTTGAGCTTACTTAACAATTAGATTGGTATAGTTATGTTTGGTTCAATTGATGAAAAATATATGAAGCAATGCTTTGAGCTTGCTCAAAATGGTGCCGGATATGTTAGCCCAAATCCATTAGTTGGCTGTGTTATTGTTAAAGATGATAAAATTCTCTCTACCGGTTATCATGAGAAATATGGTTCGTTCCATGCTGAACGAAATGCGATTTTGAATTCTGAGCAGGATATTTCCGGCGCAACTTTGTATTGCAACTTAGAGCCATGTATGCACACAGATAAGCAAACTCCCCCATGCGCGCAGCTAATCATTTCCAGCAAAATTAAACGCGTTGTAATTTCTACCGTTGATTCTAATCCAAAAGTAAATGGAAACGGTATTAAACTTCTGAGAGAAGCCGGCATAGAAGTAACAACAAGCGTTTTGGGAAAAGAAGGAAGAGAGCTAAACAAGTTTTTCTTCACGAGTATGGAGACCGGTTTTCCTTACGTTACTCTTAAGTTGGCAGTTTCGCGTGATTGGAAGATTACCGGCGAGAAGGGAAAGCAAACCTGGCTCACCGGAAATGAATCGAAGAAATTTGTACACGAACAACGCTCTGTTTACGATGCTGTTCTTGTTGGCGCAAACACAGTAAACATTGATAATCCGCAACTTACCGTTCGGGATGTGGATGGAAAAAATCCCAAGCGGATAATTCTTGATGGAAATCTTTCTGCCAATTTAGAATCCGCTCTCTTCGCAGATTCTTCCAACAGGAATATTGTTTTCTGTTCAAACAGTGCAGATGAAAAACGTAAGAGCGCTTTCAGAGAAATGGGCGTTACATTAATTGAGCTTGAGCTTGTTAGAGATTCTTTGCTTGACTTATCTGATATGTTAAGGAAAATCTCTTCTCTAAAGATAAACTCCGTGCTTGTAGAAGGAGGCGCCCAGATTTTCACTCAATTCATAGAGCAAGGACTGTTTGACGAATTGTTTATCCTTATGGCACCAGTACATTTAGGAACCGGTGTTGATGTTATTCCGGCTGATGAAATAGAGAATTTAGAACTGATAAAAGAAACAAACTTGGGTAAAGACATTTTATTTCATTATAAGCACAAGAGAGAAAAATGTTTACAGGACTAATTGAAGAGGTTGGCAAAATATCATCTGTAAGACAAGCCAACGGCAAATTAGAATTAGAAATTTCCGCAAATAAAATTACGGGCTCACTTAAAACCGGAGATTCAATTTCGGTTAACGGTGTATGTCTTACCGTAACTAAGTTTTCAACCGGCAAATTTTGTGTTGATGCCGTTAGCGAGACATTAAAGAAGAGTACAATAGGAAATCTGAGAATTGGAACGGAAGTTAATCTTGAACCGGCACTGCAACTCTCTCAAAAACTTGGCGGTCATTTGGTACAAGGTCATGTAAACGATGTTGGAACAATTACAGAAATTAAAAAGCTTGGTGAAAATTATTTGCTCTACCTCTCACTTCCCTATCACCTAGAGAAATATTTAATCAAAGAAGGCTCTATAGCTATTGATGGAATTAGTCTAACAATCGCGGATGTGTCGGCAAATAAAGTAATGTTTTCAATTATTCCCCACACGTGGAAAAACACAAACCTCCGGGCAAGAAAGCAGGGCGATCATGTAAATATTGAGATAGATGTTATTTCAAAGTATGTGGAAAAGTTTTCAAATAATACACCGGGGAACAAGAACGAATTAAGCGAAGAATGGTTAACCAAATTGGGTTATTAAAATGAATGAACAACAATCAAATTTTACAAAGAAATTAAGTACGATTGAAGCTGCTGTTGAAGATATCAGAAATGGAAAGATGGTAATTGTTATTGATGATGCCGACCGGGAAAATGAAGGAGATTTAATTGCTGCTGCCGAGCTTATTACTACAGAGCAAATTAATTTTATAACACGTGAAGCAAGAGGAATACTTTGTGTCTCTGTAACCGAACAGCGCGCTAAAGAACTTGAACTGGAATTAATGGTTGACAACAATACATCGCTTCATCAAACGCCGTTTACTGTTTCCATTGATTATATACATGGGACGACAACCGGTGTTTCAACTTATGACCGAACAGCTACAATAAAAGCCATCGTGAATAATGAAGCCAGCCCAAGTGATTTTGCGAGACCGGGTCATATCTTTCCTTTAATAGCTAGGAAAGGTGGAGTGTTAAAACGTGCGGGACACACAGAAGCCGCCATAGATATTGTTTCATTAGCCGGATTAAAACCAGCCGGAGTTCTTTGCGAAATTCTATATGAAGATGGAACTATGGCGCGGCTGCCGCAGCTTATTGATTTCGCTGAGAAATTTGGTTTTAAAATAATTTCGATTGCGGATTTAATTGAATACCGCCGAAAGAGAGAAAAACTTGTTAAGTGCAAAACGGTGATTGATTTACCAACTAATTACGGCGTGTTCAAACTTCGTCTTTACGAAAATCTTCTT
>DAIEQT010000165.1 GCA_027347545.1 Ignavibacteria bacterium
ATAACAAACCCATTTTTGAAGAATCTTGAGTTGTGAAGTTAATTTTCACACAACCTCTTAATCTATGGGCTGATAGATAAACTCATTATATTTTAAACGGTTTTAACCGTTTGGAGGATGTATGTCTCATTCCGTAACTAAAATTTGGATTCACGGAATATTCAGCACAAAAAATAGAGAAGCATTGCTAACTGAAAAGTTTGAAAAAGTATTATATCAGCATATGAATGAAATTTTAAAAGAAAAATTCGATGTTACTTTAAAATCAATTGGTGGCTATAAAGACCATGTTCATGTATTGTTTCTGCTAAATCAAAATCACTCAGTCAAAGATGTTTTTCATTGCTTAAAGGGAGAATCTTCTCACTGGATTAATCAAAATGAATTTTTGAATGAAAAGTTCGCTTGGCAAACTGAATATGCGGCGTTTTCTATCAGCGAATCTATCTTGAATAACGTCATTGTTTATATTGAAAATCAGAAAAATCATCATAAACAGAAAAGCTTCAGTGAGGAATATGATAGCTTTATTAAAAAATATGGATTGGATTTGAAATGAGCTTATACACAATTGTTTTTATACTTGTAACGGTTCTAGTAATGATCGGTATTACATTATTCGGATTGGCGATTTCCAAATTGGATAAATGGATTGACCGCAGAGAACGGCTTGGTAATGAAAGCATTTATAAGACGGAAGACGAAAAAGGAGAAACGTGAGAAAATTCGTCTTTCACTTCTGACCTTTGACCTCTCACGTTTGATCTTTCACCTTCTATTTCAGTTTAACCGCCTTTTCCACTTCGCCTAAAATTTTTCCTTCATAAACCAATTTCAAAATACTTTTTGTGTCTTCATAAAGAATTCTATCATGCTTTAGGATTGGAATTTTTTTGCGGATAGTTTTATAAGCTGCACCGGTTCCAACACCACATTCCAATGGTTTCAAGAAATCAACACCTTGCGCGGCGAGAAGCAATTCAATCGCAATAACCGTTTGAACATTCTTTAATACTTGATGGCACTTTCTAGCCGAGATTGATCCCATCGAATTCAAATCTTCTTTACCGGCAGAAGTTGGAATGGAATCCACGCTAGCCGGGTGAGCAAGAACTTTGTTTTCTGACACAAGCGCTGCAGCGGTGTACTGAGCAATCATATAGCCGGAATTGAGTCCGCCATCTTTAGCGAGAAACTTCGGTAGTTTTTCCGATGTACCGTTTGTGAGTCTATCAATTCTTCGTTCGGAAATATCAGCTAGCTCCGCTAATGCAATCGCCATAAAGTCCAAAGGAAGAGCAAGCGGCTGACCATGAAAATTTCCGCCGCTGATGTAATCTTTATCATCTGGAAAAATAATTGGATTATCATTCACTGAGTTGAGTTCGATTTCAATTCGTGAACAAACGTAATCAATAGCATCTCGGGAAGCGCCGTGAATTTGCGGCATACAACGAATTGAATACGAATCTTGCACACGCGGATCATCTTGTAAATGCGAAGCGCGGATTTTACTATCCTTAAGAAGAGTCAATAAATTTTTTGCAGTTGCAATCTGTCCTGGATAAGGGCGCAAGTTATGAACGCGCAAATCAAACGCGCGGTCGGTAGCGCGAAGAGCTTCGTGTGAAAGAGCGCCGGAAACATCTGCGAGCTTCATTAGCTTCTTCGCCTCAATACAAATGAACGCACCGAAAGCTGTCATCATTTGTGTTCCGTTAATTAACGCAAGACCTTCCTTTGCTGCAAGAGTAACCGGAGTAAGCCCAGCCTTTTTTAATACGCTTGCTGAAGAAAGTATTTTGACTTCAGCAGCTTTTTCATCTAAAACATTTTTAACAATCTGCACTTCGCCTTTACCAATCATTGCAAGAACAAGATGAGCCAACGGTGCTAAATCGCCGCTTGCGCCAACAGAACCTTTCGATGGAATAACCGGAATAATGTTTTTGTTCATCATGTTGATTAGGAGTTGAAGAGTCTCAAGTCTAATTCCGGAGAAACCACTGGCAAGAGCATTAGCTCTGAGCAGCATCATCAACTTAACTATAAATGGTGGTAACTTTTCGCCAACGCCCGCAGTATGACTGATAATTAAATTTTCTTGAAGCCGGGCAATATCTTCTTTGGGGATTCTTACACTGGAAAATCCGCCAAAGCCGGTTGTAACTCCGTAAATTGTTTCCCCTTTTTCAACCCACTCATCAACAAGTTTGCGAGCGGCTAACACCTTCTTTTTTGATTGAGACGAAAGCTCAACAACCGGATTTTCTCGTAAGAAAAAATCAATCTTATCTAGCGTCAAAGATTTGCCGTCAATAACTAGCTTAGTTTGTGTCATTCAATAATCTCTTTATTTTTTGTTGATTGGAGAAACTTGCCCGGTATTTTATCTGAGCTTTATCATCTAAGTATTTTACTGATGTTACATCTGCAAGTTCGTATAGCTTTGCTATCTTTTTCGATTCGTTGTTCGGGATTTCAACTTCCACCTCGCTGAAATGCTTTTCATATATCTCGGTTAGAAATTTTTTCAAGTTCCCAATGTTTATTCCCCGCTCGGCAGAAACCATTATACTTCCCGGATGATTGCTCATAACAAGGTCTAATCTATTCCTATCTTTCAAAGCATCAACTTTGTTGAAAACCATGATTTGAGTTTTCTTCTGGGAGCCAAGCTCATTCAACGTTTCTTCAACAACGCGAATATGGTCTTCGTAAAAATCGTGAGTTACATCTATAACGTGGATAATAATATCTGCATCGCGGACAACGTTAAGAGTTGTCTTAAACGATGCCACTAAATTGTGCGGGAGTTTACGGATGAACCCTACGGTATCGCTAAGAAGAATCGTTTTGCCTTTGCTTAACTCAAAAGAACGGGTAATTGAATCCAGCGTAGCAAAAAGCTTATCCTCCGCTAGAACATCCGAGCTTGTTAAACGGTTTAGCAAAGTTGATTTACCCGCGTTAGTGTACCCAACTAAAGTTGCGGTAAGA
>DAIEQT010000166.1 GCA_027347545.1 Ignavibacteria bacterium
ACGTTTCCATTTTCAATCATCAACTCTAATTGTTTACTTAAGTGTGTGGAACGCTTACGCACACGAAAACATTGCGGCTTACACATGGAATGAAATTGATAATAAACTTGATAAAGAAAAAATGTGGGGATTGCTTCCGGTCTTTGGAATTGAGTTTGAGTTTTAATCCGAGGATTTTTTTCTGTACTCGGAAGGCGTTGATCCGGTATGTTTCTTAAATATTGTGTTAAAGGATGATTTAGAACTAAATCCCGATTCGAAAGCTATGGCAAGCAAGCTGTAGTTGGCGTAATCGGGATTTTTTATTCTCCGCTTAAATTCTTCAACTCTGTAATTATTGATAAAGTCGTAAAAGTTTTTCTGAAAAGCCGTGTTAATTGTTTCCGAGAGATTATGCTTGGAAACACCAATCTCCAGCGCAAGCTGATCAATGGTCAATTCACTGTTCAAGAAATCTTTTTTGTTCTCCATCAAAGAGATAAGCTTTGTTTTTATTTCTTCAATCTGGCTTTCGCTAAGATTTGACTTGCTATATTTTTCTTGTTGAGGAGTTTCTTCTGCAACTTTTTCTGCGGCGTAAATACTTTTCTCGCTCTTTGCAAACATTTCCGGTTGATAAAGCGCACCGTAACCAACCGCGTAAATAAAGATTGCAACGCTGAAATAAATAATCTCGTTTGAAGCACTATAGCCAAGACCAAACATGGTGGTATAAACAAATGTAAAAGCAACAATCAGCCAGATTATTGTAACACCAAGAATTAGATTCCTCAGCCAGTCAAGTTTTTTCTTTTCGATGTTTGAATATGAATTTTTTATCTGTGCATTGAATTCTTTAAGCAGCTTTAGGGAATACAAGGTGTAAATCAATCCGTGTATTGGCTTAAAGGCGCTGATTGCGATAAGATCAATTTGCAGATCTGATATATAAACGCTTATCTGCTTAATCTTTTCTTGTTCGCTTAAAAAATAAAATGGAGAAACATATAAATGCGCCAGTAGAAACGGTATGAAATGAACCAAATACTTTGCAGAAAAATTCTCTTCCTTGCCGGTTATGAATTTTGCATACAGATAAAAGATTGGTCCGTAGATGAACGGAAATCCAAAGTTGGCGCCAAAAATTACCGGATATGTTTTGTACCAACCGGCAGCAAACGAATACACACTTAGCAAATCGAGCGATAAGAAAAACATAGTTACAGACAAAACTCTGTTCGCTTTAATGTTGTTCTTGCTAAACAAAAGAAACACTGTTAGCAAGAAACCTTGTATTGACGCCAGTAGTAATATATTTCCGACCCAGCCGCTCACAAAACTCCGTTTCGTTGAATGCAAAAATAGTTTGTTTTATTTATCCGGCAATGGGCAAATCTCAAGCAACGAATTGTATTCTCAAAGCCGCAGATTTATATTCGTTTGTTAATTAAATGAGCTTATTAATGAACTCACTAAAATACTGGTTGCTATTGTTAATTTTGTTCACTTCTTGCGGCAATCAAGAAACATTTCAAATTCTTAATCTCGATACCGCCAAGAAGATGATTCAAAACTATTATGAGAGCGGGCAGTTTGATAAAGAATGTGCCGAAGCAATTAATGTTGGAATAGCCGAAATAGAAAAGTTAAAGCTCTCAAAGAATTCCGCTGTTGTATTTGATATAGATGAAACTGTGTTATCCAACTATGAACACACAAAGGAACTGGGTTTTGGATATGTTTATGAACTCTATGAAAAATGGCTGCGGCAAGGTAATGCTAAAGCGATCCCCGAAACTAAACGCTTCTACAATTGGCTTGTTCAGAAAAACATAAAAGTTATTTTCTTAACCGGAAGACATGCGGAGGATTTGGCTTCTACTAAGAAAAATCTTTTGGCAGAAGGATTCACCAACTTTGATACGCTAATAGTCCGCTCTGCGCAAAACAAAAAGATTGCCGCGGCAGAATGGAAAGCCCTTGAGCGGGAACGCCTAACCAAAAATGGATATGTGATTATCGCTTGCATCGGCGATCAATGGAGTGATATGGTGGGCGGGTTCACTGGAATAAAAATTAAACTGCCAAACTATTTATATATTATCGAGTGATAAATGAGTTCGTTTTCTTGTCCACATATTGATTCAAACAGTTTTTGCAGCCGGTTAAATATCGATTGCATTCCCGGTAGAAAAGGCTGTGTGTTGGGTAGAAAAGTATCGTTTGCTATTCCGGCTGAGAAAAGAAAACTTCCGCATGAACAAGATAAGCCGGAAGACCCATTCAAAGAATATAGAAGAAAGAAAAAATGAACGGAGAAAGTTTGAAAAAGATTTTAGTGTTTGCTCTTTTTGTTTCATCAATAGCACTTTCACAATCACCGGTTCCCAAAGGAGCTAAGCTAGAAAAAATTTCTACCGGGCATGTTTTCGTGGAAGGACCGGTTTGGAAAGATGGCGTTGGTTTGTTCTTTTCCGATATGGGATCAAATTGCATCAACAAATGGAATCCCGAGAACGGAACGACAATTTTTATGAAGCCTTCTTTTGTTTCCAACGGATTAACTTATGATAACGACGGCAGCTTAATAATGATGCAGACCGGGAAGCGCCGCGTTGCACGTTTAGAAAAAGATGGAACAACACAAACTTCATTAGCAGATAAGTTGGAGGGAAAAAGATTTAATAGTCCAAACGATATAGCTGTAAAATCCAGCGGTTCAATTTTCTT
>DAIEQT010000174.1 GCA_027347545.1 Ignavibacteria bacterium
AGATACTATCAACAATACGGAATGTGATTCGGTAATCATTGGGACTCCAATTGATCTTGGAAGAATTCTAAAGATTAACAAACCTTCAACTCGCGTAATGTATGAGTTGGAAGAAATTGGCGCTGTAACACTTGGAACCATTCTAAAAGAAAAAGGTCTTCTATGAAAAAGATTGCAGTAGTTGCTTTCGGAGGAAATGCGTTACTGCGGTCGAATGAAATCGGTACGATTGAGCAGCAAGAAAAAAATACTCTTGAAACATGCGAGCAGTTAATTCATTTGCTGAATGAGGGATTTGAGTTAATCATTACTCATGGAAACGGTCCTCAAGTGGGAAATATCATGCTTCGCAACGAAGCTGGGTTCAAAGAGTATAACATTCCCAAAATGCCGTTAGATATTTGTGTGGCCGATTCCCAGGGAGGAATCGGTTACATGATTGAGCGGCAAATGCGCAATGCTCTTAACAACAGAAAAGTTAAGAAAAATGTTGTTGCAGTGATTACCGAAGTTCTTGTTGATATTGATGATCCGGCATTTCAGAATCCCACCAAACCAATTGGACCATACTACATTAAAGAAGAAGCTGAACTACTTGCGAAGGCTAACGATTGGGTGTTTAAGGAAGATGCACGTAAACGGGGCTGGCGCAGAGTAGTTGCATCACCAAAACCAATTGAAGTAATGAACAATGAAGTGATCAGTGATCTAGTTGAAAAAGGTCATATAGTTATTGGTGCTGGCGGCGGTGGTATTCCCGTTTTTTGGCATAGCGATACTGGATACCTCGAAGCCATTGAAGCTGTAATTGATAAAGATTTAGCTTCTGCTGTTCTTGCAAAAGAAGTAAAGGCAGACCGCTTCTACATAATCACTGATGTACCAAAAGCGTGTTTGAATTACAACAAACCAAATCAAGTTCAGCTCGATCATCTAACAGTAGCAGAAGCTAAGAAATACGCCGAAGCCGGAGAGTTTGCTGCCGGTAGTATGGGACCAAAAATCTTAGCAGCTATTAATTTTGTAGAAAATGGCGGTAAGGAAGCAATCATCACTTGCGAAGAAGAACTGACAAAAGAGAATTGCGGTACAAGAATTACGATGAATTAGTTTTTTAGAATTGTGAAATGATTTAATTTTGTGTCGCTCTCTTATGGGAGCGACTTTTTTTATCTCAAATTGGAAAAAATGAGTAAATACATTCTTGGAATATCGGCTTACTATCATGATTCAGCAGCGTGCCTTCTGAAGGATGGAGAAATTATAGCTGCTGCACAAGAAGAGCGCTTTACTCGCATTAAACACGATCACAACTTTCCGAAAAATGCTGTTGCGTTTTGCCTCAAGTACGCTGGAATAAAAGTAAACCAGCTTGATGCAGTAGCTTTTTATGATAAGCCGATTATTAAGTTTAACCGTTTGCTTGAAACATATTTGAGCTATCCGGGTAAAGGGTTAAAATCATTTTTAATGGCAATGCCACTTTGGTTAAAAGAAAAACTCTGGATGCAGGATGGTATTGCGAAAGAACTAAAGTATGAAGGAAAAATTCTTTTTCCGGAACATCATGAATCTCACGCGGCATCAGCTTTTTATCCATCGCCTTTTAATCAAGCAGCATTTTTAACGATAGATGGAGTAGGCGAGTGGGCAACTTCTTCCTTTGGGATTGGCAGCGGAAACAAAATTCAGATTCTTTCAGAACTTCATTATCCGCATTCACTTGGACTTTTATATTCGGCGCTAACTTACTTTACCGGTTTTAAGGTTAACTCCGGCGAATACAAAGTAATGGGCTTAGCGCCGTACGGCGAACCGAGGTATGTAAAAACTATCTTTGAGCATTTGGTTGATTTGAAAGAAGATGGTTCATTCCGGATGAATATGGATTACTTTAATTACAATACCGGTTTAACAATGACGAACTCGAAGATTGATTCACTCTTCGATGGACCAGCTCGCAAGCCGGAATCATTGTTAACACAGAGAGAAATGGATATTGCATGCTCACTTCAGGATGTAACAGAAGAAATTATGATTCGTATGGCACGCCATGTAAAGAAAGTTACCAATGAAAAATATTTATGCCTTGCGGGCGGTGTTGCTCTGAATTGTGTTGGAAATGGTAAACTGCTTAGAGAAAATATTTTTGATGACATCTGGATTCAACCGGCGGCTGGAGACGCCGGCGGAGCGCTTGGTGCGGCATTCGCGGTTTATCATCAATATTTCGATCAACCACTACAAAAGAAGAATGGAAGAGATTTACAAAAAGGCTCTTATTACGGGACAGAGTATTCGGATGACGACATAAAAGAGTTCTTGAGTATTTACAAAATCCCGGCTCATAAAGTAAATGACAAAGAATTGGTTACTCAGATTTCAAATC
>DAIEQT010000188.1 GCA_027347545.1 Ignavibacteria bacterium
ACCCAATGTTGATGGCAGCTATGTACGAAGCTTCCCGTTGCGGCGTAAAAATAGATTTGATTGTGCGCGGCATTTCATGTTTAATTCCTCAAGTCCCCGGATTGAGCGATAACATTCGTGTTATAAGTATTGTAGGAAGATTTCTTGAGCACAGCAGAATCTATTATTTCTACAATAACGGAAAAGATGATCTCTACTGTAGCTCTGCAGATATAATGCAGAGAAACCTTGACCGTAGAGTTGAAATAACTTTCCCGATTAACGACCCGGATTTGAAAAGTTTTATTAAAGATTCGGTTCTTCGTTCAATACTTGACGACAATGTTAAATCGCGAGTACTTTTGCCAACCGGGAAGTATGTGTTTAACCGTGCGGTTTACAACGAAGAAACAATGAACCATCAAGATTGGATGATGCAGAGAACTTCAAGCGGTCAAAAGAAAATAATCCAGAGAGATTTAACTACTACATAAATCTTAGAGATATACCTACACCAGTGAACCATTCGGTTTTACTCTTTAGCAAAGTAGAGCCGATTGAAAAATCTACCTGTAAGTTATTGGTCTGCAGATATGTTATGCCGCAATCAAAGAAACTTTCTGGAATTAAACCATTTCTTGTTTGCCCAAATATTTCTACGAACACTCCAATTCTTTCTGCAATATCCAACCCAAGCGATAAAGAATAATCCACCAGATAATCATTTTGATCACTAGCGTACTCAACACTAAAATTCCCGGAAAGCGATCCAATTTCTGAAATATCTTGTTCAGCCAACATCATGAATTTTGGTTCAAATTTTTGCGGCTTTAGTTCTTCAGCTCCAAACGGTATAGTTGTTTCAAGCAGCAGAGCAAAGTTTGTAAGCAATTCTTCATCATTTCTTAGAGCAAGTTTTGAACCGATAGTTAGTTCCTTTGCACCATGAATTGAAGAAGAGAATTCATTTACATACGATTTATTCGAAAAGTATTCTCCACCAAACCTGAATTCCAAATTGCTAAAAACACCATAACGAAATAAAGTGCTGAAGAGAGAGATTGATCTATTCTCAATTGATACACCGAACTCGGTAAACTTTTGCTGCTGAAATGAGAATCCGGATTCGACTTGAAAACTTCCGACCGGTACAGCCAGAGCGGATTCTGTAACGTCCGGTCTATCAGTTATCAATTCCGGAATAGCTGTTTGACCAAATATTAGTGAGTAAACAAATCCGACTAACAAAAAAATAAAACTCAGCCTATTTTTCATGCAAACAACTGCCAAAACTGAGCTACAAAGAAGCAAAGCACAATTCCCATTACGATAGGAAGAAAAGTGGAAATCAAAGTCCATTTCATACTTTTTGTTTCTTTGTAAATCGTATAAATTGTTGTTGAGCAAGGATTATGAAGTAAACTGAATAGCATCAAATTTATTCCGGTTAGTACAGACCATCCACCAGCGTGAAGCAGTGCAGCAGTATCATTCACCGATTCCATTTCAAACATTACGCCTGCACCGGCACCTAAGCCGGTAGCTTTTGTTGTGAGAACAGTAAGCATTAACACTGTTGGAATTACAATCTCATTTGCCGGTATAGCAATTATGTAAGCCAAAATAATAACTCCGTTCAATCCAAGAATCATCGCATAAGGATCAGTCCAATTAATAAAATATTCTGCGATGCTTACATTATTTATTGTAACATTTGCTACAAGCCAAATTGCAACTCCTGCCGGAGCCGCAAAAACAACCGCACGCCACAGAACCATTATTGTTCTATCAATTAGAGAAGTATAAAGGGTTTGCAAAAATCTTGGCGGACGATATGGGGGCAATTCCAAACTGAATGCAGATGCTTCACCTTTTAATACTGACCTTGATAGAGCCCAAGATACAATAAGACTAAATAGAACACCCAGCACGGCAACAATCATCACAGCTGCTGCCGAAGTAACTCCAGCAAGAAATGATGGAACCGCGCCCCCAATAAAAATTGTTGCAATTAATATTTGTGTTGGCCATCTGCCGTTGCACAAAGAAAAATTATTTGTAATGATTGCAATTATGCGTTCTCTCGGGCTATCAATTATTCTTGCGGCAATAACACCCGCAGCGTTGCATCCAAAACCCATGCTCATTGTTAAAGCTTGCTTTCCGTGCGCGCCAACCCTTCTATAAAGATTATCCATATTGAAAGCTACGCGAGGCAAATAACCAAAATCTTCCAGAAGTGTAAACAATGGGAAAAAGATTGCCATCGGCGGAAGCATTACGCTGATAACCCAAGCTAACGCCAAGTATGCGCCATCAATCAAAACTCCGCTTAACCACCAAGGGAAATGAAGAAAGTTTGCACCATCTTTTAATAACGGATGAATTGTATCTACAAGCAGCGAAGCAATCATTGCCGAAGGTACGTTAGCACCAGAAATAGTAAGCCAGAAAACAATCACAAGTAGCAAAAACATAATTGGAAAGCCAGTCCACCTTCCGGTTACCAGTTTATCAATCCATCTGTCCCAATCAAATTTTTGTTTGCCACCTTGACGTGTTACAGTTTTATCAGCAATTCTCGCCGCGTCGGTATAGATTGATTCAAGAATAGCATCGTGAAGATTCTCGCCAATCTCCCATCTGTACTTGTTTGCTTTCTGGATTATTTCTTCAACATCGTTCATACTTTTTCCCAATCACCGTAATAACGGAATAGTTAAATCACGAATTTTCTGTTTCAACCGGAGTTAGATTACCTATCTCTCCGCTTCGAACAGCATCAATCACTCTTTGATCTCCCTCTAATAAACGCAAAGCAATCCAGCGAGTATTGGCAAGGTTTGGAAATTTAGCTTCGAGTTCTTTATTCAAATCTTCCACCGCATGAGAGACATTTTTTATTTCACTTCTCATTCGGTAAGGTTTGCAAATATATTCTCCTGTTGCGACCGCGTGAATATTTTTCAGCAAATCTTGAATTCCAACATTTTGCCTTGCCGCAGTTGGAATTACCGGAATACCAAGGTTCTTCGAGAGCAATCTATCATCAACTTGAATGTGATGGCGCTTAGCTTCATCTATGAGGTTAAGGCACAGAACAGCACGGTCGGTTATTTCTAAGACTTGCAAAGCCAGATTAAGGTTTCTTTCTAGTCGTGAAGCATCAACTACAATTATTGTAACGTCCGGCTGACCGAATAAAATAAAATCGCGAGCAATTTCTTCATCGGTGCTTGTTGAAAGAAGCGAATAAGTTCCGGGAAGATCAACAATTTTGTAACGCTTATCGCCAAATTGAAATGCGCCTTCGGCTCTGCCAACCGTCTTACCTGGCCAATTGCCGGTGTGTTGCTTCAATCCGGTTAGCGCGTTAAAGACCGTGCTCTTTCCGGTATTTGGATTTCCGGCAAGTGCTACAACATAATCGAAGTTGGACATATCAATGCCAAGCTTCACTAAGTTGGCGGAGTTATGCGCCGGACAGTTAAAACAATTACTATCTGGAGTTACCATTTAATTTTCTTTAATTTTTTTTATATGAATTAAATCCGATTGGTTCTTTCTGAGTGCAATTAAAGCGCCTCGTACTTCGTAGGCAGCAGGATCGCCCTTCAAACTTCTTAATCTAGTGTGAACAACTGTTCCGGGCACAATTCCGAAATCAAGCATACGTCGGCGCTGCTGCCCTCGCATCGCATTGGAAATTCCAATTATAGTTGCCGCTTCATCTGTTTCCAAAGAAGATAAATTCTCAAACGATTCTTGCACGCTTTCTTTTTCAGTAAATGGTAGCACAGTAAGATTAGATGCAAGCACCGGAGCTAAAACACATTCTTCGCCGTCAGCTTCAAACCGGATTTTTTCTTTAGAACTTTGTAAAACATAAATCTGCATTCCCGGATACAAACCTTGTGCGGTAAGCTGGGCGTAAACTTCTTTTGGTTCATCTTCAATGTGAATTATGCGGGCGTATTTTCCTTCTTCCAAATTATTGAGTGTAATTCCCTGCTTAGCTAAAATCACCCCATCCGCATTTGGAATCGGGTCACCATGCGGATCAACTAAGGGATTGCCAAGCCGTGCTGCTAAACGGTTTGCATCTTCATCGGTAGTTTCATGCTCACGTTCTTCTGCAATTGCATGCCATTCCGTTTCGGAAACGCTTGTGTTATCAGCTAAATATCTTTCCCACAACCGGTGAATACGCACAACGCGGATTGCGTAGCTTCTTCCTTCAGATGTTAGAGAAATTTTATTTCCGGTTGAAGTAACCAAACCCATTGATTCAAGATTGGAAATAACGGAAGCAGTTTGGTCTGCCTTCAATGTTAGATTTCCGGTAAGACTATTAAGAGAGCAATCGAGATTTTTGAATTCACAATCGTAGAGATGCTTGAGTGCGTCTTCAATCAAAACGCGACCTGTTTGAGATTTTATTTTTTTCCAGCGTGTGATAATTCCTTTTTCCGGGAAAAACAAAACCAGCAGAATTATCAATAGCGCAGAGAAAATACTTAATGCGTAAATAGGGTCAACCATTTTTTTCTCCTGCTTCTATTATCTCTTTGAGGTAAAGACTCTCCGAGATTTTTTGACTCACAGAAAGAACAGTATCATTAAATTTTATTGTATATGATTTGTCGAAATCCAGCTTATCAATAACTACAAACCGTGTATTCAAAACAAAGCCTACTTTAGTAAGATAACTGATTAATTTTTTTTCATGGTCATCAACTTGCATTAGTTCATAAGATGAACCTTCAACCGCTTCAGCCAGCGAGATATAATACTGAGCATCCGGCAGCGAGCCATTTTTTCTAGGAATAGGATGCCCGTGCGGATCAAAATCCGGGTAGCCTAAAAATTCATCAATGCGATCAATTAATTTCTCCGAAGTGTGATGCTCAAGTACTTCGGCTTGCTCGTGTACCTCACTCCATGGCATATTAAGTACTTTGATTAAGAACAATTCCCACAGCCTGTGACGCCTAATTACATTTAGCGCCATTTGCTCGCCTTTATCGGTTAATTCAATTCCTTTATACTTTTCATAGGAAATCAAACCATGCTTGGATAATTTTTTTGCCATATCACTTATCGCAGCATTTGATACCGATAATTCTTGAGCAAGTTTTACTGCATTTATTTTTTCTCCAAACACTTTGTTATGGTTGAAGATTTTTTTCAAATAGTTTTCTGTAGATATAGTGGACATGTTTTTTAGTTCAAAATTAGGTGACTTTAACATCTTTATCAAGCATACATGAATATTTTTTTAAGTATGCTTAATTTCTAAAACGCCTCAAAAGCGCTAGAAGTTCATTTAATTCTCTAATTACTAGAATAAAAAATCATTATTTTTAGAACCAAAAATTAGGAGAACAAATGTCTGTTATTTCTAAAGAGCAAGTATTGAATGCTTTAAGAAAAGTAGATGACCCCGATCTGCACAAAGATTTAGTTACACTGAACATGATTAAAGAAGTAAAGATAGATGGTAACAACGTTTCTGTTCTGGTTGAACTGACAACTCCAGCTTGTCCGTTAAAGGATAAAATTCAGCAAGATTGTGTTAACGCAATTAAGAGTGATATCCCAAACGTTGGACAGATTAATATAAAAATGGACTCCCGCGTTCAACCAAGTTTAAATCAGAAAATCAGCACTCTACTGCCCGGTGTTAAGAATACTATTGCTATTGCAAGCGGCAAAGGCGGTGTTGGTAAAAGCACGGTTGCTGTAAATCTTGCTGTTGCGCTTGCGATGGATGGAGCTAAAGTTGGATTGATTGATGCCGATATTTATGGTCCAAGCATTCCTCTTATGTTTGGCTTAAATGAAAAACCGAAAATATTCCAGGATACAGCTACAGCTAAAATGATTCCGCTTGAAAATTTTGGTGTAAAGTTAATGTCAATTGGCTTTTTAATTGATGAAGACGCACCGGTAATTTGGCGTGGACCGATGGCAAGCGGCGCAATAAAACAATTCATGAGTGACGTTCACTGGGATGAAC
>DAIEQT010000193.1 GCA_027347545.1 Ignavibacteria bacterium
TTCTTTCACTGCTTTTTCAAAAGCAGCAAATGGAAACGGTTCGTTCATCAAGAGCCACAAACCTATGCTGCAAATTGCGGCATTCTTTTTCCCTAAGATAGCTTTGAAATCATAAGTGAACAAAAGGTTCATTGGTTCGTGATGAACCGCGTTATCAATTATTACGGAAGTGTTTTCGCCGATTCGGGTTTTCACATAATCAAAACCATTTTGGGATATGACGAGCATTGCATCCGGCTCATTTATTCCAGTGTAATAAATTTCTTCAGGTGAGAATATCAGTTCGGAAACCGAGAAGCCGGTTCCAACTGTAATTGGGTAATCACCTTTCTTAGTTACGTGAAGTCCGGAATACATTGCAGCCTTTGCAAAAAGCTCTGCGGCTGACTGAATCCCTTCTCCTGCTGAGCCTGCAAGTATAACTTTTACATTCTTGTTTAACTTATGCTGGAAAGGAACAACTTCATTGTTAGCTGATGTGTTAATGAGCGGTTTCAAAGAGTTTGTAGGAAGTGTAAACGGATTATAAGCGTTTACAAAAGATTTTTCTAAATAGCCAAGATGCTCTATGTCGGAATATTTTTGAACTCCGTAAGAAGGACAAACTTCCAGTATTTCAATCAAAGAGAATCCTTTTGCTGAGATTGCAATTTTCAATTTTTCGGAAACATCTCCTTTGCCGATTATCCTTGCCGAGTAATTTGCGCCAGCCTTATGTGCAATTTCAACAATATCGAATGGACGGGTAAAGGATTCTGTTAATCCGCGATCGTTCTGAAAAACTTCGCTCGAAAGTCCGCTGAACTGACCGCCTGTCATTCCATAAATCTGATTGTTGTTCACAATCAAAGTGAGATTAAAATTTCTTCTTGCCGCTTCAAGAAGGTGAGCAATACCAATTGTAGCTCCTCCATCGCCTTGAATTGCAATTACTTTCTTCTTTGGATTATCAAGCGCGAGCGAGATACCACTTGCGAGTGCGCAAGCTCTTCCGTGCAATCCGTGAATTGTATGACAAGCGAGCAGTGGATCAATCAATCCGCAGCAGCCAATATCGCTAACTAATATTACATCAAGCGGATCATAGTTTAATGATTCGAGAGCCTTAGCCAATCCCAAAGTAATTGATTGATGTCCGCAGCCGGGACAGTAGGGAGAATTTTTATCAACTAACATGCTTGAAGACATCTTTCCGTTTCCTTAATTATTTCTGAAGGAGAAATCATAGAACCAATTCTATTAACCTTTGTAACATTCTTCGGCGGATTATTTCCGTAAATCATTTTTACCAATAGTCCGGTTAAATTTTCTTCGGCAAAGATTACATTCTCGTAACCATAGATGATAGTCATTAACTCTTTGGCGAATGGAATAATTGTTTTTACATAAAGCGCTGAAATATTTACACCGTTTTCCCGAAGCTGTCTAACAGCATCCCGCGTAGCTTCGGCTGTTATGTCGTAGCTAACAATCAAAATATTTTTTTCGCTGCTTTCATCATGTTCATAAAGCAAGTATTCTGAAATTCTGCGCTGAATTTTATTGTGTAGCCGGATTGTGTTTCCGAGGGCAGCTTTTGTTGCTTTCTTAATTGTGCCCGAATCATCATGCGTAGAAGAATTAATTCTAACCTGATGTTCATTGTTTGTTAAAGAAAGAAATGGCGGAACAAGTTTTTCGTCAGAATTGTAAGGAATGTAAGGGCCGCTTCCTTTATACAAATCGTATTCAACTTTTGTCAGTTCTGGTAAGGTTGATAAATCAATACTCCGCGCAGTCATTATCATTTCTTTAGAAGTAAGAAGGACAACCGGCGTGCGCAATTTTACTGCTGTGTGTACAGCTTTCTCAGTAACTGTCCAGCAATCTTCTAAGTTGGAAGTCGAAAAAACCGGAATGTTATATCCGCCTGAGATAAAGCCGTTGAGCAGCATCAAATCTCCTTGCGCGCCAACTGTAGCAGAACCGGTGCTCGGTCCTAATCTTTGAGCAATCACAATAATCATCGGCAGTTCCATCATAAAAGACATGTTTAGCGATTCAACCATCAAAGCTAAACCGGGGAAGGATGTTGCGGTTGCGGAGAGTTTTCCTGCTGAAGATAAGCCGGCAATCCACTGAGCAACGGAAATTTCATCCGGAGCGAAAGTCATCGTTGGAAATCTTTGCGATGCGTATTGGTTAATCCAGTTTGCGGGTGTTATTGGATAGCTTACAAATGCTTCAACTCCAGATTGAACGAGAGCTTCGACAATTAGTTTGCTTCCATCAACTAAAGAAAAGTTTGAGCTCATAAAAGGTCATTTTTGTTGGGACAAATTTAAGTGGACTTTTTGTGATTTCCATACCAAAAATTAGAGGCTGTAATCCATTTGAAGGCTTACACGGTTGTCGAGATTACCCGGAATTTGAGTTGATCCGCTTCCGATAAACTTTTCATTTGGCTTATACAATTCCGTGTATTTGAGCGAAATAGAAAAGCCGTAGGGTGCGTTGTACTTTGCAACAAAGTACCAGCGCATTCCTTCGCCGTACAAACCGGGATTCGTCATTACGCCGGTTAAGTCATTTTCAAACTCGTAAACGCGGGAATTGTAAGAATCTGTTTGAAAGAAAACGAAGCGTGTAGAAAATGATAAATATTCGGTTGGTGAATATTTTATGTCTTGAAAAACCAAATAGCCGTTATCTCTTGAAAGAGGAGCGGATGGAATTGAAGTAACAAACTCAATTCTAGAATGGAGTTGAAGATTTTTCTTCAACTTATAAATAAATTCTCCACGCAAGTTCTGTTTACGAAATGAGGTTAGACCGTAAACATCATTTACTTGAGTTAGCTGCTGCTTAACTTCATTTTTATAACGCCAGCGAAGCTCTGTATTCTTAAACGGTTTGTAAGT
>DAIEQT010000212.1 GCA_027347545.1 Ignavibacteria bacterium
GCTTAATATCCGTAGCAAGGTTTGGCGCTTCAAAATGTTTTTCGGGATAACCCCCTACGCCAACACAAACATCCATTGGCTCAGCATCGAGCAAGCCATCTTCAATATATTTGCCTTGGTTCAAACTTGTTATTTGCTTTACCAAATCAACGGCATATTCGTTCATGCTTCTGCCGAACTTCAACGGTTTCTTAAATGCAGAATCATCGCCACGAACAGCAAGAACGTTATCAATTCCTAAATAGTGAAGCTCGATTAAAAAATCTTCAGTCTCCTCGCGGGTAAAACCGCTGCAAAGAACATGAGGAACCGCATCAATGTTATATTTATTTTGAATCAACGCACACAAACCAAGTGTACCCGGACGTTTGCGTTTAACTTTCATCTGCATTCCGCCATCGGATGTTTCTTCATACATTACTTCTGCGGCGTGGCTTGTTATATCAATAAAAGGCGGATTGTATTTTACAATATCATCCAGCACGTGCAAAAGCTGACGCACATTGCCTCCGCGCTTCGGCGGAATGATTTCAAAGCTGATTAACGGATTCTTCGCTTTATCTAAATGTTCTATTACTTTCATGCTTTCCCTAATTAGTACAACTGCAATTTAATATTTTGTTTTAACAAGTTCTCATTTGGGACGTAGCGTTAACTTATTTACCGCGTTTTGTATAAACTCGTTTTCCTTCAGCGGAAGTTTCAAATAATATCCTTTCAGCCACATTTTGCTCATATCTTTATAATGATTGCTCATGAAGTGACCCGATTGACCTGTGGGAAGAATGTAGTTCAAATAATCGGGTTGGGAATAGTCGTAAATGTAGCGCATTGATGGACCAAGTTTATTCTGAAATAGTTTATACCGGAAAGGCAGATTAGAATCGTGAGTAGGTTCATATAGCTCAGAGAAAGAATATTCGGTATTAAGTATTGTTGTTCCATCGCCGCCTATTTCAAATGGGCCAACATTTATAAGCTTATCAAGCAGCGAAGAATTTCCGCCAAACATATGTTTGAATGTTACTTTATGAATTTTTCCCCATTGCCAATTTGCGATTTCTTTACCGTAACCATTTTCAAGTTCGCTTAATGCATCAACAAGACTTTTTCTAATGATGTCATCTTTAGTTTCAACGCTGCCCGTTTTTACATCATCAAAGAAAGAGGAATTTGAATCCATTAGTTCTTCTATTTTTCTATAAGGGACGTTTGCAACAAAAACATATTCTTTGAGAAGGTCGTTACTTATCTCATCGCCGATAGTATTCTTAATTAAATTCTTTAGGAAGAAGGAATAAATAGTTGGAACCTGGCTTCGCAAATCCATCTCGCCGTCCCAGTTTTCAAATAGAGCAATTGTTTCTTTCAGATTCTTATCGTTTAGCTTAACATCTTTGAAAGCGTTGAGCAAATGTTTAGTTAGTTTGCGTGCATAAGGAGAAACAAAATCATTCTGATATTTCTTAAAGTCAGATACCGAATGCTTTTCTTTTGCGTTTAACAATTCACTAATTCTTTCAATGCGGGAGGATGGTTCCCAAATGTTTGAGATATGATAAGGGAAACTCTGCACAGTTTTATTATTTGCCGACGCAATAAAATTTTGTTCGGGATTAAAAAGTTTAGGCATCTCATCATACGGAACAAAACCTTTCCAATCGTAAGCCGAGTTAGTTCCATCGAAAATTAATGTTGGCGAATTGGTGGCTCGAATTGGAAGCTTTGCCGCGCATACATAACCGATGTTTCCATTTGCGTCGGCGTAAATAAAATTCTGCCCTGGAACAGTAAAGTATCTTAGCGCCTCTTTGAAATCTTCCCAATCATTAGCTTTGTTAAGAGAAAGAGCCGCAAACATTTCATCGCTAAAATCTTGACCGGTCCAGCGCATACTTAATGTTGCTGTGCTCACTTCTGTATTTGGATAAATAGTTCTCAGCGGGTGTACATCTGAAATTATTGGACCGTGGTGAGTTTTCTTTATCTCGTAAACTACATCAGAGGAATCTTTAACGTGAATTGTATCTTTTACAATTGAGAGAGCTTTCCAATCACCATCAAGAAAATATTTTGTAGCAGATGAATCTAATTTCTCTGAATAGAAATCTGCATCATCAGCCATAACGTTTGTCATAGCCCAAGATATTCCGCCAGAGGCGGATTGATTCTTTCCAATCACAACAGCCGGTAAGCCGGCAATTGTAAATCCTTCTACGTTCCAATCTTTGCTTCTTATCATAGCAAAAAACCATCTACCGGGCACGCTAAAAGCCAAGTGCGGATCGTTAGCAATAATTGGTTTGCCGGAAACAGATTTGTTTCCGTTCACAACCCAGTTGTTAGATCCAATATGAGTTCCGGTAAAGCCAACAAGTTTTCTGTAAGACTTATCTACATCTATCAAATTAGTAGAAACTGATGCAATCTTTCCTAAACCGGAAGGAATAATTGTTGGCGCGTTCTCAGGAAAATTCGGTATAAGCTCGCGGGCTTTTGCTTCGCCAAATTTTTGAATGAGATGCGAAAACATTAGGTCTGTCCACCAGCTAATATTTAATTCCCAAGCCATCAATTTGGCAATCATCATGCTGTGTTCGGGCTTCCATGGATATGGTTCGTAACCAAGCACATCTAATTCCGGCGCATAATTGCCACGCGTGTCTTTCAAATATTCATTTACACCTTTTGAATATGCAATTAAGATTTTCTGCGAAACCGGGTTTAACTTTGGAAAGCTTTCTTTAGCTAGTTTATAAATTCCAACAGTTCTAAACATTTTGTCTATGGCAATTGTTTTGCTGCCAAAAATTTCGCTTAGCCTTCCCTCTCCGGCACGGCGGGCAATATCCATTTGGAACAATCTCTCTTGCGCGTGAACATAGCCAAGAGCAAACGCCGCGTCTTCATCATTCTCGGCTTTAATCATCGGGATTCCCCAACTATCACGGTAAACTTTTACTTCCGCCGTTAATCCGCTTAATGTTTTTTCACCGTCATACTGCGGCAGACTGTTCTTCAGCATAAAGTATGATATTCCCGAGAGAACGATAAGAACAACAATCAAAGAGATTGAAATTCCCAGAGTAATTTTCTTCCAATTTTGCATTAATCTTTTTCCGAATAATTATGCTTGTTCATAATAATGTCACACCGAGCGCCCGCTTCGACTCGAGCCCGTCACGCCTTTGGCTCGCAGAGGCGGATCAAGCGAGGCAAGCAGTCGAGGTGTGCTTATTGAAATAACTCTGTCATCTTTCGTCTCCGCTCAAGATGACATACATTGTTTTCCAGATGTTTCTATTCTAATTTATAAATTGATTTGCTGAATAAGAATATATTTGATAAATAAGTTTCCAAATTCAATTCATCTCGGGATTTACAATGAACGAACTCATCATTTTCGGCTTAATCTTGATTGCGCTTGCAATCGTAGTTGTGTTTATCATCCTTAACAAAAAACTCTCTTTGCTCGGTTCCGGCAATAATCAAGAGGATTTTGCACGCTTAGACAAATCTTTCCGTGATGAAATAGCACGAACGAGAGACGAATCCACCCGTAACGCAAAATCTCAGCGGGAAGAATTGAATGAATCTATTCTAAAACTTGGTGAACAGCTTTCAAATACAATTGGAGAAATCTCGAAGCGGCAAAAAGATCAGCTTGATATTTTTTCTAAACAGATTAATACACTAACACAAAGCAACGAACAGAAACTTGATAAGCTGCAAGATAAAGTTGAATCCCAGCTCAAAGAAATTCAAGACAAAAATGAAAAGAAGCTGGAAGAGATGCGCCAAACAGTTGATGAAAAGCTTCACGAAACATTAGAGAAGCGCCTCGGCGAGTCTTTCAAACTTGTTAGCGACCGTTTAGAAGCTGTGCGCGAAGGCCTTGGTGAAATGAGGAATTTAGCGGTTGGCGTAGGTGATTTGAAAAAGGTTTTAACAAACGTAAAAACGCGCGGAACTTGGGGAGAAATTCAGTTGGAAAATTTGATTGAGCAGATACTTTCCCGCGACCAATATGAAAAGAACGTTGCTAAAAAAAAAGGAAGCGGTGACCGTGTTGAGTTTGCTATTAAAATGCCGGGAAGAAGTGAAAACAAAGATGGCATTTGCTGGCTGCCGCTTGATGCTAAGTTTCCAATGGAAGATTACCAGCGTTTGCTTGCCGCGCAAGAGCTCGGGGATATTGTTCTAATTGAAGAAACTTCCAAAGCGCTTGAAGCAAGAATACGCGGCGAAGCAAAATCCATTTTCGATAAATACATTGATCCGCCAAACACAACTGATGTGGCAATTCTCTTTCTTCCGATTGAAGGATTGTTTGCAGAAGTTCTCCGCCGACCGGGTTTGTTTGAAAGACTTCAAAATGATTTTAAGGTGATAATTGCCGGACCGACAACGCTTACTGCAATTCTAAATAGTTTGCACATGGGCTTTAGAACCTTAGCGATTGAAAAGCGAAGCAGCGAGGTTTGGAGTCTGCTCGGTGCGGTTAAAGCTGAGTTTGGAAAGTTTGGTGATGTTTTGGAAAAAACACAAAAGAAATTGCAAGAAGCCAGCAATACTATTGAAGATGCTTCTAAACGTACACGAGTTATTGAACGTAAACTTAAAAGTGTTGAAACGAATACTGACGGAGAGCAAGTAAATCTCATAGAAGAATAAAGAACTGGTTGTGAATTAAATTACACTTAATGATGCCCACCCATTTACATGGAATTGTAATAATAAATGGTTCCGAGGTAGAGACGCACCGAGTGCAATGCTGTCAGGTTAGCAGTCTTAGTTTGAAAAAATGAAAAAGCAGAACGCTGATTTGTTAAGATGATTAAGATTTTTTATGATTTATCCTAATCGATCATAAAAATCATAATTAATCTGCGTGCTA
>DAIEQT010000224.1 GCA_027347545.1 Ignavibacteria bacterium
ATTTCCTACCAAACTTGTATTTACAAAATCATTTATGCCGGGAGCTTTGTAATGATGCTCTGAAATGCCTACATAAAAGCCGCTTAAGCCAAGGCATCCAAAGCCAAACTTCTGCGCATGAATAACCGTTGCAGAAAAAGTCAAAACTACAAAAAGTGTTTTACTGAGTACCCGAATCAAAATTTTTCTCTTTTTTCTAAAATGAAATTTACAAATTTATTATTCTATTGTTGTTCAACCACTTCTTTCTCAATTCCCTTCTCTAAACCGTGTCCGGTCGGACTCATTTCCGATTTGCGAAGCAAGTAAGCAAAAAGTAATCCAAAGAAACCTAGTGATGAGAAAATCCACATGCCCATTGTGTAGCCGCTGCTGTAATCATTAGCCCAGCCAATAAGAAAATTAAAACCGGCTAAACCAATATTTTGAATCATCGTCATCAATCCGTAAGCTGTACCAAGTTTTGCTTCGTCAACAATAATTGCAACACTCGGCCACATTACTGCCGGGATAAGTGAAAATGCTAATCCCATCATTGCCATCGGCACGTATAAAGAAACTTGAGTGTACGCCATCAATAAATAAACCGGAACAAGAAGAAGCGAGCCAATCATCATTAGTAAAGAACGCTTGCCAATGTAATCTGCCAGCAAGCCAAAAAGCGGAGTGAGTATCATTGCAGAAAGAGTTAATGTGCTGGAAAGAAATCCCCCAAGCTCGCGAGTTGTGCCGTGTGTGTCCATAAAAAACTTTACTGCAAATGTCTGGAATGGAAATATTCCGGAATAAAAAGTTACGCAAAGCAAAACAACAAACCAGTAAGATTTTGAAAAACTGAAGATCTGGCTAAATCTAATTTCATCTTGTTTTGGAACCGGACGAAGAGAATAATTTTTCTCAGCGTAACTATCCATTCCCCAATAGATTACCGCCATAGCAAGAGAAATAACACCGGCACCAAGCGCGATAAGCAAAGGATATTTATAAGTATCATAAAATACGCTTGCCCAGCTTGGAGAATTAAGAGCGGCAAATGAACCGAGCCGCGCGAGAGTTAAATTCAAACCAAACGCAAAGGAAAGCTGCTTGCCCTTAAACCATCTTCCGATTACGGTAGTAATTGCAACAATCATGGATTCCGCACCAAGACCAAATACGAGCCTACCTATCGCCATCATCGTTATATCATTGAAAGAAGCGGTAATCGCGGCGCCAAGTAAACAAAGAGTTGTAAAGACAAATGTTGAAATGCGCGTACCGAATTTGTCTATTATAACTCCTCCAATTAGCACCATCAAGATGTTTGGAACGCTGTAGATTCCTTGCAGCAAGCCAATATTAGCATCGGTAAATTTTAATTGCTTCACCAATAAATCGGCAAGCGGACTGATAGAATCGTAGATATAATAGTTGCCGAACATTGCAAGTGAAATAACAACTAAGATTATCCATCGAAACGCGAAAGATGGTTCTGGTTTTGTTTTAAGAATGGTTTCCATATAAACCTATTTTTAATAACTCATAATCTTACTCGTGCTCTTACTCTTAATCATCTTATTCACAAACGATTAAGATTAAGATTATGAGCACGAGCAAGAAAGAGATAATTAACTAATTACTTAGCCGGGATATTCTTTAATGCTGCGACCAAGTTTTCCCAGAATTTTTCTACAGTGCTGATTTGTACTCTTTCATCCGGTGAATGTGCGCCAAAAATTGTTGGTCCAAAAGAAATCATATCCATATGAGGATATCTCTCTTTTATTATTCCACATTCAAGTCCGGCGTGAATAGCTTTTACTTCGGGTTCTTTGCCATACTTTTCGTGGAATACTTTTTTCATAACTCCAAGAACCGGAGAATGTATATCCGGCTTCCAACCCGGATAACCATCACCCTGAACAACTTCGGCTTTAGCCAATTTGAATAATGCAGCGATTGAGTTCGAAATATCAATCTTCTCGGATTCAACCGAGCTGCGCTGACTTAAAATAACTTCAACCGCTTTCTTATTTGTTACAACTACAGCAAGATTGGTTGATGTTTCTACAAGACCTTCAATATCAGCACTCATTTTAATTACACCATTTGGAACAGCGTAGAGCGAATCAATAATATTCTTAGAAGTAGTCTTATTAATCACTTTGGATTTTGATTTAGAAGCGGCACAAGCTACAACCAAAGTTGGTTCTACACTTGCGAGCTCGGCTTTCACTATTGCGTTATAGTGCTCAACATACCCTTGTACATCATCAGCGGATTTTTTAGGAAAGCGGACAGTTGCAAAGCTTTCGCGAGGAATTGCGTTGTGTTTGCTTCCACCGCTGATTGAAACAAGACGAACTCCATAATTATAGTTTAACTCATGAAGTAAGCGAACCATCAACTTAATTGCATTTCCTTTTCCAAGATGAATATCCAAACCACTGTGCCCGCCTTTCAAGCCAGTTATGCTAATATCATATGCAGTTGTTTTTTCCGGAACATCTTTCAGTTCGTATTTAAATTTAACTGTTGTGCTTTGTCCGCCGGAACAGCCAATATATAACGCGCCATCTTCTTCTGAATCTAAATTCATAAGAATATCTGAATTACAAAATCCGGGTTGTAAAGCTTGCGCTCCGTTTAGACCGGTTTCTTCATCGAGCGTAAATAATGCTTCAATTGGTCCATGCTCAATATCTTTAGATTCTAAAACTGCAAGTGCAGCAGCAGCACCAATTCCGTTATCGCTGCCAAGAGTTGTTCCCTTTGCTTTTACCCAATCTCCATCAGCGTAACACAGGATTGGATCTTTTTCAAAATTATGATCTACATCTGCATTTTTCTCCGGAACCATATCAAGATGACCTTGCATAACAACCGGAGTTAAATTTTCTTTACCCGGTGTAGACGGTTTACGGATAACTATATTACCAAATGAATCTGTAGCGTAATCCAAATTGTTTTGCTTTGCAAAATCAACAACATACTTAGCAACTAATTGTTCGTGACGGCTAGGATGCGGACGTTTACAGATTTCTTCAAAATGTTTCCAAAGCAATTCTGGTTTTAAATGACCTAATGCTTCTCCCATGTTAAGCTCCTTTCAATTCATCAAATGTTATTAACTTTTGTTCGTAAAGTTGAGTGAAAAACTTAGGCAGTCGTTCTTCTACCGGTTGTATTTTATCGCCAAAGGCATCAACAAGTTCCCGGGCAATCACTCCAACTTTTTTCTTGCCGTCAACCGCAAGCCAAACTGCTGAGCCAAGTTCATCAAGTTTTAGTTTGATGTTCGGCGATTTCAACTTTGGCTCGAAAAGTTTTACAGCAAGCTTGTTTTGAAATTTTGGAATGAGAACTGTGACCAACTTATTTTCGTTTAGTTCGTGTTTTACTAAATGAATTGGTGTGAGATCGAATGCGCTAGTGTTTTTTAGGATTTTTCTTCTTTCAAAAAAATTCATCGTCACCTTGTCTAGAGTAAATCAAAATTGAATTTCAAAAGCGAAGGTCATGCCGAAATTATTGAAGCATGACCTTCGTAAAATTTATCACAAACTAATTGTGATACTGTACTACATAGAAACAGCTGGCGGTGCCGGGTCCTCCGGACGACCTGCATTCTTAACCGGAACGTAAATCATAATAAATGCAATGATTGCAAGAACTATAACACCAATTTCAATTGGAGCGGAAGCAAATATCTTAATCAGTTCTACTTTTGCAATTTTAAACGGTGCAAAAGCTAGCCCCGTTAAAGCCTCGCCCGCAATAAAGCCTGCGGCTAATAATACACCAACATTTTCAACGCGTGCTTTCTGTGCTTCGTTGAAATTTTTCTTTTTACAAACCATGTCCACAATTCCTTTTACAAGTCCGCCGACAAAAATTGCAAATGTTGTTTCCAAAGGAAGATACATACCAACACTTACAAGCATAGGGCTTTTTACTTGCATAAGAATAAATGCTAATCCCATTAACATACCAACTATAATTAGCGGCCAAGACATTTGTCCGCCAACAATACCGTTAGATAACATTGCCATTAATCCGGCTTGAGGAGCTGAAAGCTTTGGACTTCCGAAACCGCCATCATAACCTTCTTTAATACCTTGAGCAATATCTGCTTGGTTTAAGAATACTAATACTAAGAACATAACACTTGCAGAAACAAAAACACCAATAATATTTCCAACTTCCATTTTCCAAGGAGTACCTCCAAGTATATGTCCAACTTTTAAATCTTGCAGCATTTCTCCGGCAACAGCAGCAGCAACGCATACAATAGCGGCAACACCAAGAACAGCAGCAACACCGCCATGTGTTTTATCAACACCCATTGCAACCATTACCAGTGCAGTTACAACCAATGCGGTTAATGTTAATCCGCTTATAGGGTTGTTGCTCGAGCCCATTATTCCAACCAGATAGCCGGAAATAGCGGCAAAGAAAAATGCAAGTATAATAAGAACAGTAGCGGCAACAATTGCAGGCAGCATATCTGTACCTAAAATAAAGTAAGTAATAATGAATGTAAGAACAGCAGCGGCTATAATTCCGATAACTATCCATGAGAATTTCATATCTTTTTCAGTTCTTAAAAATGTTTCGCCACTGCCGCTAGCAGCTTTCTTAACATCTGTTATTGATCTGCCAATACCGGCTGTTAAACTTTTTCTCATTTTGAATAATGTAAAACCGGCACCCATCAACATTCCACCAATTGCAATAGGCTTAACAATGTATTTCCATATTGCATACATTTGAAATATAGGATCGCTAACTTTTGTAGTAGCTGATTGCACCGTAAGTGAAGAATCTTGTGCCATTAAATAATTTGCCCAACCGGAAATGAAATCCGGAGTCATAGATGGACCAATAAAATACAACAAAATAGGAGTTAACAGGCCCCACGCCATTAAACCGCCGCTAAAATTAAGAGCTCCTAACTTAGGTCCTATAATGTAACCAACTCCCATATATGCCGGACTAATTCCAGGTGAGCTTATTAACATACCACCCTGGCCTTGAAAAGTAGTGCCGGTAATTGTCTGCTTACCAAATGCAATAAATTTTTCCCAAGTTTCTGCAAAAAATTTAAACTCAGCTAAAGCTTTTGTTACAGCACCGCCAATCATAGCTCCAAATAAAAACTTTGAACCGGTTCCACCGGAACGACCGGCTTTATGAATTTCTGCTGCTGCTACTGACTCTGGAAACGGAAGCTCAACATCTTCAACCA
>DAIEQT010000232.1 GCA_027347545.1 Ignavibacteria bacterium
GCAATAACTTCGGCAATAGTTGGCGCTAGAAAGAAAGAGCAAGTTTTAGAAAATGTGAGAGCCGCAGAATATGTAATGAGTGATGATGAAATGAAGGAAATACAAAATCTTATTACCGAGTTTGCTTTATAGATTTGATATTATTGCCGCACTGGCTTAATTTAACTTTGTAAAAATTATGGCGCGTTCGTCTAGTGGTCTAGGACGCCGCCCTCTCAAGGCGGAGATCACGGGTTCGACCCCCGTACGCGCTACAAGTTCTTACTTTGCTTTTCTTTTTGGGGAAATTATTTTTATTAGTGCGAAGATATTTGGGTCATTATTTGTAATTGCCCAATAAAAATTTGTTGAAAAATATTCGTTGTAGAGTTTCTTACTTAAACTGAGGAGGCGTATCGAATATGAGACCATTCATGAACAACCGATTATAACTATTTTGATTTCAGCTTTGTTTTTGTTTTCGTGTGTCTCAAACAACACTGAACCTGATGATAGCGTCTCACTTAAAGCTCTTGGCAGAGCTAGTTCTGAAGGCAATCAATGGAAACAATTAGTTCAACTTCCGACAAAAATAGATAAGGTTAATTTTTGGCTTTCAGATATAACATGTTCTTTTGATGGCTATGTTTATGTTAGTACTTCGGGCGGTGGTATTTATAAAATTAATCCTAAGGATACTAGTTACGTTCAACTTACAAATGGCTTAATCGTACAACAAAACGAAGGTTTTGGACAGTCTTGCTTTTCCGGTTCTGTATTGTGTTTGGGAAATCAGGTTGTATGTAGTTCTTCGCATGATAATCTAGGAGGATATTTTTATTCTGAAGATGGAAATACATTTAAGCAAACAGCGATTTGGAATAAGGGAGCTTATGGAGAATCAATTGCTCAAAGCCCAAATGGACAATTATTTGCAGCTGGATATGAACAAGTATTACGTTCAACAAACTTCGGAAAAAGTTGGATTGATGAATCATTAAATTTTGATAGCAGCTTAAAAAATTTCTTTTCCATTGCGTTCGGCAAAAATGCCGGCATATATGTTACAGCAAATACCGGATTGTTTTATTCTGATGCTGGTCAAATACACTTTAAGCGGATAGCGTTTGAAAATGAAGACACTTATGGAATTGATGTTAATTCTGAAGGATGGATTTTTGTAACTGCAATTTCCGGTCTTTATTGTTCTAAAGATGAAGGAAAAAATTGGACCTTAGTTTCAACGTTTCCAATAAAAATAAGTTACGGCTCAGTTTATATAAATAAAAATAATTCAATTTTCGTCGGAAGTGGTAATGGTGTATATAGATCAAATGATAATGGGTTGACTTGGGCTTTAGTTGGTTTGAAAGGCATGAATGTTGGGAATATTAAAAGTGATAACAATGGTAATTTACTTGCATATACTTGGGGAAATCGAGTTTATTTAGGAACAAACTAAAAGGGATTTAATGATTTCATTTTGGGAACTAATGTAAAATTTTAGTTATAAAGAAATTTCTGTTTACACAATTGACCCCGGCAAAAAACTCCGGGGTTTCTTATGTTTGGGGTAGTTGCAATAAATTATTTTAGATGTTCTTTATTGAAGAGAGAAGTAGAATGGCTAGATATCAAAAACATATTTTTATCTGTGAAAACCAACGGCGCGAAGATGACCCGCGCGGATGCTGCGCTTCTAAAGGCTCAAAAGCCGTTCGCGATCAGTTTAAGAAAAGAATTAAAGAACTCGGACTGAATGCAACAGTAAGAGCAAACGGAACCGGGTGCCTTGATGCTTGCGCTTTCGGATGTTCTGCGGTTGTTTATCCGGAACAAGTTTGGTATGGCGGCATTAAACCGGAAGACGTAGAAGAAATTATTCAAGAGCATATAATTAACGGTAGACCGGTTGAACGACTTATTCTGAAAGATAAAAAGTTTCTGTGATGGCAGAGAAACAAGAAAAAGCATTCGCTAAAAAAGTGTTCGATAAACTCGCTACGGTTTATCCTGAGGTTCAGCCCGCGCTGGAATACACTACAGCGTTTGAACTTTTGATTGCTACAATTTTATCGGCTCAGTGCACAGACGCACGTGTGAATATTGTTACCGAAACTCTCTTCAAGAAATACAAAAAACCGCAAGATTATATTTCAGTAGCCCAAGAAGAATTGGAGAAAGATATTTTCTCTACAGGCTTTTACCGGATGAAAGCAAAAAACATTCAAGGCTGCTGCAAAGCATTAATCGAAAATTATAATGGCAAAGTGCCAAAAGATTTTGATGAGTTAGTTAAACTGCCCGGCGTTGGAAGAAAAACCGCATCAGTTGTAGCGGGCAACGCATTCGGCATTCCAGCAATTGCCGTTGATACACACGTTATACGCTTATCAAACTTACTTGGATTTATAGATTCTAAAGATCAAACTAAAATAGAATTCCGGCTTAAAGAACTTTTGCCGGAAAGTTATTGGGTAAATTCATCTCACTGGCTTGCAACTCACGGAAGGGAAGTTTGCTTTGCGCGAAAGCCCAAATGCCATGAATGTGTAATTGCTAAACTTTGTCCATCGTTTAATCCACAATCAAATATCAGAGGGAAAAAATGAGCAGCGACTTTATGCGAAACCGCGAATTTTGTCTATCAATACTAAAAGAGTATACAAAGAGTGATAGCTTACTGAAGCATGCGTATGCGGTAGAAACTTGTGTACGCGCCTATGCAGAAAAATTTGGTGAGGATGCCGAATATTGGGGCAATGTAGCCTTACTCCACGATTTTGATTACGAGATGTATCCAACGGCAGAAGAACATCCTTACAAAGGGAACGAAATTCTTGCCGAGAAGGGTTTTGATGAAGAGTTCCGTAAATCAATTATGTCTCACGCGGATTACGCAAACATTCCCAGAGAAACCAAATTGATGAAAACACTTTTTGCATGCGATGAACTAGCTGGATTTATAACTGCTGTAGCGTACGTTCGTCCAAGTAGAAGTGTGGAAGAAGTTGAAGTGAAATCTGTAATAAAGAAAATGAAGGACAAAGCTTTTGCCAGAGCAGTAAACCGGGAAGACATTACCAAAGGAGCAGAAGAACTTGGTGTTCCACTTGATGAGCATATCGAGTTTTGCATCACAGCTATGAAAAAGAACAAAGAATCACTTGGATTGTAATATTTACTTTTTGTGTTAATGAAATTCAAAGTAGAATGGCTGTCCGCCACTCTTTTTATTTGTGTGAATTGTTGCACTCCCTTTGCTTATTTTGCTTCCGAAAATTTTGTAATAATATCTAATCAAGGAATTTTAGATGAAAATGCGATTCTTAGTTTTACTTATGTTAACCATTGCAGTTGTTACTAATGCACAAAGTTGGAAATTAATTTGGTCTGACGAGTTTGATGGACCAAGCATAAACACCTCCAACTGGACATTTGAAACCGGCAATAACAATGGCTGGGGAAATAATGAACTTGAATACTACACGAGCAGACCGGAGAATGCTAA
>DAIEQT010000238.1 GCA_027347545.1 Ignavibacteria bacterium
CCTTAACGTAAGTTCTAGATTAAGTGAAGCTTGTCTTAAAAGAAATTCCTCTAACTCGCTTTTTACTCCAATTTTAATTTCTCGTCTTTGTTTATAATATTTAATCAGTTCTATAATAAAAACACTAAACAAACCAAGTAACCAACCGAATAATATATTTAACATATCAATGGATTGTTTTGTTGTATCTGCACTTTCCATACTTTTCACCTATTATATTTTTAAAACACCCCGCATTTAAGAAGTGGAATCCCGTTTACAATTTGCAACTTACTTATTGATGGTTGGAATTTCAAGGAAAGAATTAAGAATGAGTGCCGGAGTTTCTAAGTACTTTAGTTACTGAGAAACAGATGCTGGTTATTGGTGGTTTGTGATTGGTGATTGGTTACAAAGCAACAATATTAGTGTCCAGCATCGAGAATCTAGTATCGAGCATCCAACATTCGTAAGTGATTGCGAATTGACTTCTTACTTTTTTTCTAACGGATGATTTCTTGAGTGGAGATTATCAATAATTTCATCAAACTCAATATCCTGCTCGGCAAGCATTACAAACAAATGGTAAAACAGATCAGAGACTTCGTTTATAATTTCGTTACGGTCACGGTTCTTTGCAGCGATAACAGTTTCAATCGCCTCTTCGCCAACCTTCTGGATAATTCTGTTTGTGCCCTTCTGATAAAGCTTGGTTGTGTAAGAGCCTTCCGGCAGTTCGGTCTTTCTGCTTTTTATCAGCGAGTACAACTGATGCAAAAACTTTGAGTGATTTTCCTTTACTCCAAAGCAAGAGTAGTCGCCGGTATGGCAAGTTGGACCTTGCGGTTTAGCGTAAACCAGAAGTGTATCGTTGTCGCAATCGGTTTTAATATCAATCAGTTCCAAAAAGTTGCCGGATGTTTCCCCTTTAACCCAAAGTTTCTTTTTAGTTCTGCTGAAGAATGTAACTTTGTTTGTAGCTAAAGTTTGTTCCAGCGCTTCTGTGTTCATAAAGCCAAGCATAAGAACCGCGTCGGTGTCGTTATCAACAATTATTGCTGGGATTAGTCCGCCAAGTTTTCCGTAATTCAATTTCTGTTTATCAATCACAGTCTAACTCTCACGTTATTTTCTTTTAGATATTTTTTCAGATCTCCAATGTTGAGAATGTTGAAGTGAAACAATCCCGCGGCAAGACAAGCATCAACTTCAGCTTTCTCAAATGCTTCTAGGAAATCTTCAACCTTTCCCGCGCCGCCGCTTGCAATTACTGGAATGGAAACCGCATCAACAACTTGTTTAAGAAACTTTACATCGTAACCGTTTCTCGTTACATCATGATCCATTGAAGTGAGAAGAATTTCTCCGGCGCCGAGTTCGCAAACACGTTTGCACCATTCAAATCCTTCAAGCTCGGTTTCCTCTTTACCACCTTTAACAAAAATTTTCTTCTGTCCGTTTACGGTTTTTACATCTACAGCAGCAACAACCGCTTGCGAGCCAAACTGCTTGGATGCCTCACTTATCAGTCTCGGATTTTTAACAATTGATGAATTCAGAGAAACTTTATCGGCACCGGCTTTGAGCAATGCTTCAATATCAGCGATTGCGGAAATGCCACCGCCAACAGTAAACGGAATTCTAATTGCTTTGCCAACTTCGCGGACAAGTTCTACTAAAGTTTTGCGCTTTTCTTCCGTTGCTGTAATATCAAGAAACACAAGCTCATCCGCCCCTTCTTTATAGTAGCGGTATGCAAGCTCAACCGCGCCGCCAGCATCTTGCAGATTTACAAAGTTGGTTCCCTTTACTACGCGTCCATCCTTTACATCAAGACATGGTATAATTCTTTTAGCTAACAAATTTTTTCAACTCCTCTAAAGTAATCTTGTTCTCGTATATAGCTCTGCCGACGACTGTTGCGTAAACTTTTGTTTCTGATAGTTTCCGCAGATCGTCTGCACAGCTAATTCCGCCGGAGGCAATCATTTTAATTTTTGGATGAATCTTCATAATTTTTTTATAGAGCGCGGTATTCGGTCCTTCAAGAGTTCCATCTTTGCTGATGTCTGTGCACAGAAAATACGTAACTCCAATCGAAGTGCAATAATCAAGATGCTGCCACAAGCTAACTTTACTTTTTTCCGTCCAACCTTTTGTTAAAATCATTTCATCTTTGGAATCGGTAGCAACAACAATTTTCTCCGGACCATACTTAGCAAGAATTAATTCGAACTCTTTTTTGTTCGTAACAGATATCGAGCCGATAACTATTCTATCAACACCCAAATCGAAAACAATTTGAGCATTACTAAAAGATTTTATGCCGCCTCCAAATTCCAATTTAAGCTTTGTTGCGTCTTTTATTCCTAATATTTGATCTTCTACGGAAATTCTTCCACTCTTGGAAGCAGCTAAATCAACCACATGAAGCCACTTTGCGCCAATAGAATCAAAGCTCTTTGCGTACTCAAGCGGAGTTTGGTTATAAAACTTAGCTTGGGAAAAATCGCCTTGATGCAATCGTGTTACTTTTCTTAAGAAAATATCTATTGCCGGTATTGTTAACATTTTTCTATAAAGTTGGTTAGTAATTTAATTCCCGCCTCACCGGATTTTTCCGGGTGGAACTGTACGCCGTAATAATTATTCTTTTGAACTGCCGCAGCAAATGTAACATCGTAAACAGAACTAGCAATTGTGTAATCGAAAACCGGCAAGTAAAAGGAATTTGCAAAATAGAAATGGGAACCGTCTGCAATTCCCTCAAACAGAACGCTGTCCATATCAATCTTTACTTCATTCCATCCCATATGCGAAACTTTCACTTTTGCTTCATCATACTTTACACAAGTACCGGGCACTGCGCCAAGACAACAAGTGTTTCCCTCTTCAGATTTTTCGGAAAGCAATTGCATCCCTAAGCAAATTCCAAGCAGCGGTTTTTTTGTAACGCGCAACATTGTAACAAGATTGTTAAGATGAAGCTTGCGCATCGCGAATGATGCTTCTCCAACTCCCGGAAAAATAATTTTATCTGCGTGATAAATTTCCGGTTCTTTGTTCGAAACTTTATACTGAACTTTCAAATCATCAAGCGCGTTAAGAACAGATTGAACATTTCCCGCGCCGTAATCAACTACAGCAATCATAGTAATCCTTTTGTAGTTGGCAAACTGCCTTTGTTTCTTGAATCAAATTTGAGCGCCATATTTAGTGCACGGGCGAGTGCTTTGAACATTGATTCGGCTTTGTGGTGATCGTTTTCTCCGCTAGCCAGCAAATGAATGTTTGCGCGTAATCCGGATGATAATCCACTA
>DAIEQT010000265.1 GCA_027347545.1 Ignavibacteria bacterium
GTAAGGAGTTCTTCTGCTTGCAGCAATTCCGCAAACAACATCCTTACTATTCACTTCAGCCTTTATAACATCATGTGCGCCATTTTCTTCTTTATCTTCTGCGCCTTCTTGCGCACGGAACATTGCTTCTTTACCGCCGGCAATGTAACCTTCTATTAAACCAAAGGGAGTACCGAATGTGGGAGGACACTCTGAAGCATCAACAACTCCAAGCCTTCCACTCGTTCCGGCGCCAAAGTAAAGTAACCTTCCGCCGTTTTTTAATGCGTGAACAATTATTTCAACTGCTTTTTCTATGTATGGGAGCTCTCCTTCCACAGTGAAGGGAATGGTTTTGTCTTCATTGTTTATAATTTTCAAAATGCCGCTAATGCTTTCGTTGTCAATGTTCATCGAATTGACATTGCGCTGTTCTGTAGAGAGTTTACTAATCTCATCGAAAAGTTTTTTGCTTTCACTCATGTATAATTCCTAAAATATTTTATGCTGAACCGGTTGTGTGAATTAAAAATAAAGGTTGAGTAATACTGTGCAAAAGTAACTTTTCAATATTTAATCTGTATTAATCATAAAAAATCAGTTTTATCAGCGTTCTATTTTTCAATCAAAAAGTTACTTTTGTTGCGAACTGTAATTAATTCTCACAACGGTTTATGCTGACGGCAGTTTCATGCCGAAAGCTATTGACCACTCATATTCTTTAATAACTTGGAAGCCGGTCTTTTCATAAAACTGAATTGCGTTTGTATTTCGCTTTCCTACTTCCAAATGTAACGCCGGAGCTTTTAGCTCAACTAATTTTTTGCAAAATGTTTCAATCAACTTTCTTCCCATTCCTTTGCCTTGTCCTGCCGGCAGAATATCAATATGGAGATGTGCCGGATAAGAAAGCAATTCCGGCTTTGGAATATGACCTTTGTGTATCAAACGAATGATTCTCGCATCCAGGGAACTATCGCTTTCTTTTGGTAACGGATACTTTCCTCTAAGCGGAGTGAACCATTCCTTTTCAGTTATTTGATAGAACGATTGCGAATCATTTGTGCCGATAATATAGCCAATCGGTTCATCATTCTCTGCTAAAATAAAAGTTAGCTCTGGATGAAAAATTGCATAGGGCGCAGCATAAAAATGCCCGAGAAGAAAAGAATCTTTGTATAGATTAGTTGCGTCTTTACCGCTATCGCCGGTTTTAAGGCAAATTTCGTACAACGCCGGCAAATCTGATTTTTTGTAGGGTCGAATTATTAAGCTCATGGGATTTTGTTTATTGTTTTTGAAAGAAGTCTTTTTGAAGGCTATCCATTTTGATGGCATTCAAATTATCAATTTCCCCAAATTTATAACCACCCAATTGTGTAGTTAGTTTTTTGCTCAGAATTATAGATTTTACACCTCAATAATAAACTTCCGTTTGATATTCCTTATCCCGGAAATAACGAATAAATTAAGCAAATAAATAATTGATGCTAATTGGAGATAAGATGAAAAGGCTTTTACTAATCTTTTTGATTACAGCGGTTCCTCTGGCTGCCCAAAAAGTTACAGTTGTTGAAGATGCAGCAGTAACAAATTTGAAAGACGGTGCTTTTTATTATCCGTCTGTTAGTCCGGATGGAGAAAATCTTTTGTACTCAAGCGAAAGTTACAAGGGATTGTGGTCTAAGGATTTATCAACCGGAAAGGTTATAAAGATTACCAATGTAAACGGAGCCGGCTACGAACCCGGTTTTAGTTCCGTGAGTAACGAAATTCTTTTTAGAGAAGATAAGTTTGTTAAAGGAAAAAGATTTTCATCTTTACTTTCTTATGATGCTGCTACCAAGAAGGCTGCGGTCTTGGAAGAAGGTATAAGGGACTTAAAGATTTGCAGAGATAACAACAACGCATTTAAGAATTATGTAAAAGAAACCGAAGTGCGTTCTACAATGAAGCAAACGATGCTGCAAAAATCTGCTGCGCCTGAGAAGGTAGTTTTTATTCAAGATTCTAAGATTGTTCTTTCTGAAAACAATACTAAGAAAGCTCTTCAGCCGCTTGGGGAGGGCAGTTACATTTGGGCTTCTTTATCGCCGGACAAAACCAAATTGCTTTTTACTTTTGCCGGGAAGGGAACATACGTTACCAACTTGGAAGGAACTATTCTGAATAAAGTTGGCTATGCTAATTATCCGTCTTGGTCGCCGGACGGAAACTGGATTTTGTTTATGAAGGATATTGACAACGGCGTGAACACAATTTTTTCTGACATACACATTGTTAATATAAAAACCGGGAAGTACTTTAACATAACTTTGCAGAGAGATGATATTTCTATGTATCCTAAATGGGGAGTTTCAAATTCGGAAATTTTCTACAATACAGATAATGGACAGATTAGAAAAATTAAATTAAAGTACGAATAGCCGAACATCACATGAAAAAAATAATTTTACTTATTGTATTAGCTCTTCTGAGTTTATCAAGCTTACAAGCACAATCACTAGCCGGTTATAAAATTTGTATTAATCCCGGGCACGGCGGGCACGATAGCAACGACAGAGAAATACCGCTTGGCAACGGAGTTACATTTTGGGAATCAGAAGGAAATCTTTCCAAAGGTTTGTACTTAAAAACTATGTTGGAAAGTTTAGGCGCAACTGTTGTAATGTCTCGTGTTACAAATTTTTCATCCGATGACCTTCCACTTTCTCAAATAGTCGCAATCGCAAACACAAACAATGTAGATTACTTTCACTCTATTCATAGCAATGCTACCGGCAGCGCTACTGTCAAGGCAAACTATACTTTGATTCTTTTCCAAGGGAAAACAACTGTTCCCACTTATCCCGGTTCGCTAACTATGGCTAATTTTCTTGCTGATAATATTCTAAAGACAAATAGAACAATAAGAAAACAAATTGCCGGTGATTTTGATTTTTATGGAACCGGACAAGCTTACTTGGGTGTGTTCAAAGGATTAAATATGCCGGGAACACTTTCCGAAGGTTCATTTCATGATTACACTCCGGAAAGCTGGAGGTTGAAAAGCGAAAGCTATCTCAAACATGAAGCTTGGGGTATCGCACGTTCATTTCTAAAATATTTTAACGGTGGAGATTTTAAGGAAGGAATTGTTGCCGGAATAGTTCGTGATATGCTGGAAACTGTTCCGGCATCATATCTTCCACTAAGCGGAACAAGCGATAATTACAAACCCATCAACAATGTAAAAGTCATGTTAGAGCCTGGTGGAAAGACGTATACTGGAGATAGTTACAATAACGGTTATTATCTTTTTGATGGTGTAACTCCCGGTACTTATAAAGTAATTGTTGAAGTTGAAAAAATGAGACCGGATACGGCAACGGTAATAGTGAAGGCAAATGAATCGGTGTTCTCTGATAGACTGATGACCCTGAATCCAATTCTTGAGCCGCCGAAAGTAGTTAATTATTCTCCGGCTGATAGTGTTAACGAAGTCAGCAATGTAGCGCCGGTTGCAATTGATTTCGATATTAGAATGAATCCAACCGAAACACAGAACGCGGTTACAATTACTCCGGCAGTTGATGGAAGCTTTAAGTGGGATACTGATTTTAAGAAACTAACTTTTACACCATCAAAATGTTATGTACCTGGCGGACGTTACACTGTAAAGGTTTCTACGGCTGCTAAAACTCATTTCGGTTTTTATCTTCAGGCAGACAAATCCTTCTCGTTTACAACTAGATCTAAATTGAATTTGGTTTCAATCTATCCAAAGCACGGCTCAACGGATATTTCGAAAACAGTTTTGGTTAGAATTGCTTTTGAGAAAGGAATTAACGCAGTAACATTGGCCCAAAAGATATTCTTTACAGATAGCCTTGGAGCTTCTGTTCCACTAACAGTTAACCAAGCAAAGTATAGCCAAGGAATTATTGAGTTTGAGCCAAAGGCTCCGCTCACACCAAATTCGTTATATAAAGTTGTAGTTAAAGAAGGAATCGGCGATGTTGAATTTGTTTACTCACCAACAACTTATACAGTAGAATACAGAACCGAAAAAAACTTAACATTTACCGGAACTGTTCTTGAAGGATTTGAAAATGAAAATGTTTGGCAAGCGCCAACTGCTTCGCCTAATACAAAAGGAATCAATGCAAGTCTAACTAGTTTTTCTATTCTTAACACAAAACCGAGAAGCGGCAGTTTCTCAGGAAGATTGGAATACAGTTTTTCCGGTAAGGATGGTGAAGTAGAAATTGCTAAATTTATTCCGATTTCTTTGGGCAGCAGTTCTTCAGCAGAATTTGGCATCTGGGTTTTTGGAGATGCCAGTAGTAATACGCTCGAATATAGATTTATAAGAGAAAACTCGACAATAGAAAAAGTTAAGATTGATACATTGAACTGGACCGGATGGAAAATGAAAAAGATTTCATTGAATCAAATTCCGGGTAACGGCACTATTCAGTTTAAGAGTATTAACATTGTGCAAACAGCTAATGGCAATTTATCCGGCAGAATTTATTTTGATGAATGCCTAGCGAACATTATAACCGATGTGAAAGAGAATCCAGCAATTCCAACCGAGTTTAAGCTTGAGCAGAATTTTCCAAATCCGTTTAATCCAAGCACAGTAATCAGCTATCAGCTTTCAGCATTCAGTCATGTAAGTCTAAAAGTTTATGATATACTTGGAAGGGAGGTTGTAACACTAGTTGATGAATTCAAACAACCGGGAAACTATAATTCTCAATTCTCAATTCTCAATTTTCAATTGACCAGCGGAGTTTATCTCTACCGCTTGCAAGCCGGAAACTTTGTTCAAACAAAAAAGATGTTACTCGTAAAATAGTTTTGCTAAAGAGAAATGATAAAGAATAAAATAGAGAGAATTATTTATGCCTAAGACTAAACAAAAAAAATCCGAAGACAAAACTGAGATTCAAATGCAATCAAAAGTAGAACAGCACTATCTTGCCTTATCGGGCAAAGAATTTATATATGAGCCTGTAGAAAAAATACCGGTTATACAGGTGGAAAGTTTTCCGGAGCTTGGTAAACTAACTGCTCTTCGTTTTATTGAATGGGTAATTGAGAATCCGAATGGAGTAATTTCGCTTCCAACCGGAAAGACGCCTGAGCACTTTATTAAATGGGTAGCTAGAATTATCAAAGAGTGGGATACTCCAGCTATTCATGGCATTCTTAACGAAGCCAGCGTTAAGACTGATAAAAAACCATCTCTCGAAAAACTCCGCTTTGTTCAGATTGATGAATTTTACCCGATAGACAGCGGACAGCACAATAGTTTTTATTACTACATCCAGAATTTCTATTTCCGTCTCTGGGGCTTGAATCCTAATAACGCTTTATTGATGAACATCAACGAAATTCCTACAGCAAACAGATTGCCGTTAAACGAAATTTTCCCGGATCAGAAAGTTGATCTATCATTAAGAACCCGCTGGCCGGCTTCAAGATTAGAGAGACTTCAAAAAGAGACGATTGAAATTCTTGATGAGTATTGTTCAAATTATGAAAGAAAAATCCGTGAGATGGGCGGAATTGGATTTTTCCTTGGCGGAATTGGTCCCGATGGACATATTGGTTTTAATGTTCAGGGCAGCGATCACTTTTCAACTACACGCTTGATAGCTACAAACTATGAAACACAAGCCGCAGCCGCTACAGATCTTGGCGGAATTGAAGTTGCGCGCAACAGACTGGTAATAACAATTGGTTTGGAAACTATTACATACAACAAAGATGCTACCGCAATAATTATTGCTGCGGGCGAAGCTAAAGCAAACATTGTAAGAGATTCAATTCAAAATTCTGTCTCGAATAAATACCCGGCAACGGCACTGCAGAAATTAGGCAATGCAAGATTTTATTTAACTCACGGTGCGGCATTACGCCTAAGCGAACGCCGTTACGTTGAAGTAACGCAGGAATCTCCAATTACTCAGCATTCAATAGAACGCAGTGTAATTAATCTTGTTGTTGATAAATCGAAAAGACTTTCACGCTTAACAAAGGATGATTTCAAAGAAAATAAGATTACCGAACTGGTAATGAACAATTTGGATAAAAGCACAGAAGAGATTACCAGAGAGATAGAAGAGAATATTAAAACTCGTCTTGAAAGCGGAATGAAAGTAGTTGAGAATGAAGTAATCTACCACACCGCGCCTCATCATGATGATATTGAGCTTGCTTACCTTCCATACATAACTCACTTAGTAAGAACGCCGAAGAATAAGCATCACTTTTCTTATATGACGAGCGGTTTTACTGCGGTAACAAATTCTTTCATGTTGAGTTTGCTGGAAAACTTGCAGAGCTTCTTAAACTCCGGTGACTTTACAAAGAAATTTACTGAGCATTATTTTGACCGCAGTTACGTTGATGGAAGAAACCGTGATGTGATGCATTATCTTGATGGAGTTGCCGGACACAGCCGCACATTGCAGAGTGAAGGTTTGGCGAGAAGATTACTGCGCAACATTATGGAAGTTTATGAAGAGGAAAATCTTGTTTACCTAAAAGACAGAGTTAATGAGTTAGTCAACTATTTCAAAACACAATATCCGGGCAAAAAAGATATTGCTTACGTGCAAAAGTTAAAGGGAATGCAGCGCGAGTTTGAGAGCGAAATTTTCTGGGGCTACTACGGTTTTAGCGTAGAAGATGTTTCTCATCTGCGTCTTGGTTTCTATCAAGGTGATATTTTTACAGAAGTGCCGGAAATGGATAGAGATGTACTTCCAATTTTTGAATTGATGAAAAAAGTTAAGCCGACAATTGTTACTGTTGCGTTTGATCCGGAAGGAAGCGGACCGGATACACATTACAAAGTGATGCAGGCAATTTCCGAAGCGCTTCAGCTATATGAGAAATACTCCGGCAACTCTAACATTAAAGTTTGGGGGTACAGAAATGTTTGGTACCGGTTTCATCCGGCAGAGGCAAACATTTATGTGCCTGTTAGCTTAAACTCTTTTGCAATTCTTGAAAACCAATTCATCAAGAGTTTCAGTTCTCAGAAAGGTGCAAGCTTTCCAAGTTGGGAGTATGATGGTCCATTCAACAGACTTGTTCAGCAGATTCAAGTTGAACAGTACAATGTTTTGAGAGAATGTTTAGGAAAGGATTTCTTTTTGAAGCACCCGCACCCAAGAGTTAGAGCGGCAAAGGGAATGCTATTTTTACGTGAGTTGACTTTGGAAGAGTTCTACAAGCATACAAGAGAGTTGAAGAAGGTAACAGAATAATTAATGTAGGGAACGGTCTATAACCGTTCCTAATGTAAAGACGCACTCCCTTAAAAGACAAGGGACAAGCGTGTGCGTCTCAGTTACAAAGTTAAGAGCCGCATTCGATGCGGCTCTACTGTTGTGGTTTCATAATTCCTCTGTCGCGAATGAACTTCGATAATCTGGTTGAGATTCTTCACCCCGATAAATCGGGATTCAGAATGACAGAAAATCTAATGTGGTAACACTTTCGAAATGTCTATCCCTGGCTTTACGTCTCAATGATGTACGCACTTACAACTTGCAGATATTTTCCGGGCTGTTTTTCTCTAAATCCCACTTCAACGGATTTTGCTCAATGTATTTCCTAA
>DAIEQT010000272.1 GCA_027347545.1 Ignavibacteria bacterium
GCAAGTTGAAGCTGATGTCAGCGAATCCAATATCGAAAAAATTGAGCTGAACCAAAACTGCCAAATCAGTTTGGATGCTTATCCAGGACATAATTACGCCGCTTACGTTTCTAAGATTGTTCCAACCGCAGACCGCGGCAAGGCTACAGTAATGGTGAAAATTGGTTTCAAAGAATATGATAAGCGTGTACTTCCGGAGATGAGCGCAAAGGTTTTATTTCTTCGTGAAGCTATGAAAGAAGAATTAAAAGAGGAAGTGCCCAGTTTGGTTATTCCTAAAACTGCGCTTGCTAAAAGAGGTGCAGATAAAGTTGTTTTCAAAGTTATAGATGAAAAAGCGGTTCAAGTTGCGGTAACTACCGGAAAAGAACTTGGCGATTACATTGAAATAACAAGCGGATTAGAAAACGGCTTGCAAGTAATTGATAATGTAACCGATGAAATTAAAAACGGCGTTAAGATCAAAATAAAATAAAGAACGTAATTAAAGACACTTAGGGAAAATAGGTAACAGATGTCAGCAATCATTCAAGTGAAAAGTGTTTCAAAATCCTATTGGAGAAATAGTTTAGAAATTCCTGTGCTCAACAATCTTTCTTTGGAAGTTCAAGAAGGAGAATTTCTCGGGCTTATGGGACCTTCCGGTTCCGGCAAGACAACTCTTCTAAATCTTATAGCCGGAATAGATAGACCATCAGACGGCGAATTAACTGTTGCTGGAACAAATATTGCAAAGTTGAGCGAATCGGCTCTCGCAAAATGGCGCTCATCTCACATCGGATTTGTATTTCAGTTTTACAATTTGATTCCTGTTCTTACTGCTTACGAAAATGTTGAGCTGCCGCTTCTCTTAACAAATTTTTCAAAGGCAGAAAGAAAGCAGCGTGTTGAAACCGCTCTAACAATTGTAGGACTTGGCGATAGAATGTCTCACTATCCAAAGCAGCTTTCCGGCGGACAGGAACAGCGCGTTGCAATTGCCCGCGCCATTGTTACCGATCCGGTAATTCTTGTTGCGGATGAGCCAACCGGCGATCTTGATAAAAAATAAGCACAAGAAATTTTGATACTAATGGATAGACTTAATAAAGAATTCAAGAAAACAATTGTAATGGTTACTCACGATCCGCACGCCGCAGAGAAAGCTAGCCGTCAGCTTCATCTCGAAAAAGGCGATTTGGTTGGAGTGTAATTATGAAAGTATTAAAACTAATTTTTAAGAATGCGCTTAGGCATAAACTAAGAACGCTTCTCACAATTTTTGGAATCTCGATTGCAGTGATTGCTTTCGGTTTGTTAAGAACTGTGGTAACAATTTGGGATTCTGCAGTTGACGCTACTATGGCTAACCGTTTAATTACACGCCAGGCTGTATCATTTATCTTTCCTCTGCCATATTCATATAAAGAAAAAATTGAGGCTGTGCCGGGGGTTAATAAGGTTTTATTTCAGAGTTGGTTTCAAGGTGTTTACAAGGATAAAAGTAATTTCTTTGCGAGAATGGCTGTTGATCAAGAAACTATGTTTGATGTTTATCCCGAATTCTTATTGACTCCAAAAGAATTGGCAGATTTTAAGAAGGAAAGAGACGCGTGCGTAATTGGCGCCGATATAGCTCAGCAGCATAAACTTAAACTCGGAGATAAGATGGTTCTCGAAGGGGATATTTTTCCCGGGCGGTGGGAGTTTACAGTTCGAGGTATTTACAAAGGCAAGAATAAGAATACCGATAAAACACAGATGCTGTTTCGCTGGGATTACTTAAATGAGAGAATGAAAGTTGAAGTTCCGGTTAGAGCAAATGATGTCGGCTGGTACGTTGTTCAGATAGCCGATCCAGACAAGTCGGCTCAAATTTCAAATCAAATAGATGCGATTTTTAAAAACTCAACTGCTGAAACAAAAACCGAAACCGAGAAAGCATTTACACAAGGCTTTGTTGCCGCATCAGGCGCTATTATAACTGCAATGAATGTTATGTCATTCGTTATCATTGGAATAATTATGCTGGTTCTTGCCAACACAATGATTATGTCTGCTCGCGAAAGAACAAGAGAGTATGCGGTTTTCAAAACACTTGGTTTTTCTGCAAAACATTTAGTCGGATTAATACTTGGCGAATCAATGGTAATTTCTCTTCTTGGTGGCGGCGTTGGTTTGTTTCTAACATTTCCAATTGTTGCCGGCTTTGAGCAAGCAATGCCTAAAGGATTTTTCCCATTCTTCTATATTGAGCCAATTACGGTTGTATTTGCTACGGTAGCAACAGTTCTGGTTGGATTGATTTCGGCAATCTTCCCAATTCATAAGGCATTAAATACTAAAATAGTTGATGGATTTAGATTTGTCGGTTAACAAATTACTGTAGAGACGTGCTATCCGTCGAGACTCGGTCTCGCCGAGGTT
>DAIEQT010000275.1 GCA_027347545.1 Ignavibacteria bacterium
ATGATGGCAATTGGTTGCTGCACTGCGCTTAAATCAAAAGGAATTAAAGTACCGGAAGAAGTAGCGGTTGTAGGTTTTGATGATGTTATTCTTGCCGAGTATTCAAACCCAAGTTTAACAACTGTTAAAGTGGACACAGACACAATTGGTAAACTTGCAGCTCAGAGATTGATTGAGAAAGTTCAAAAGGACTTAAATGGAAAACCAAGAAAAGTTGTAGTACCCACAGAGCTTGTAATAAGAAATTCATGTTAAACAAAAAATATATTTAGGAAGAGTAAATGCAGCGATTTGAAACAAAGTATGGTTACTTTAATGATTTTGCACAATACGAAATCACCAATTATAAAACGCCCAAACCCTGGGTTAATGTTATCTCCAACGGAACTTACGGTTTAGTTATTTCGCAAACCGGCGGAGGTTTTAGTTTTCTTGAACACTCTGAATTTAACCGCTTGAACCGCTGGCACCAGGATTTGATTCAAGATAATTGGGGAAAATATTTCTACTTCAAAAATGAAAAAAACGGAGATGTTTGGAATCCACTTTGGATGCCGAGCAAAAAAGAAATAACAAACTATAAAGCAACGTATGGATTTGGCTTTGCGAGTTTCCAATCGGAATACAAAGGAATTTTAGTCGAGCTTGATGTTTTCGTTCCAATGAGACACAATCTCGAGATTTGGAATTTCAAAGTAACCAACAAAACCACTGAAGCAGTTGAGCTTTCTATATATAGCTACTTTGAATGGTGTTTGGGTTCGTCGGCAGATCATCATAGAGAATTTCACAAAACATTTATTGAAACACATTTTGATGAAAAACTTAACGCTATGCTTGCAACAAAACGCTTGTGGGAAATTCCGCTTGGCGACCGCGGACATTGGAATGTAGAATACCCATACTTCGGTTACATTTCATCAAATAAACCAATCCTTGATTGCGAAGGTGACAAAGAAAGATTTATCGGTCAATATGGCGATCTTGCAAATCCGCAATCGGTAAATCAAGAGAAACTTTCCAATACGCTTGGCAAATGGAATGATTCGATAGGAACGGTTAGAATTAAATTGGAAGTAGCAGCGGGTAAAACTGAAGATGCAGCTTTCTACATGGGAATTGATGGCGATAAAGAAGCGCTCGAATCGGAAAAGAAATCAATCGAAGCCGCAATTCAATGTATAGATAAATCGAAAAAGAATTATCAAGAACTGGAAGAAATTGCAGATGCTCTTCAAGAAGTAAAAAGATTTTGGGAAGATTACCGCCAAGCTCTGGAAGTTGATACACCGGATGAATCTGTTAACCTACTTGCAAATATTTGGCTTCGCTATCAAACAGTTGCCGGGAGATTGTGGGCTCGTACAGCATATTATCAACAGAGCGGAGCCTTTGGTTTCAGAGATCAGCTTCAAGACAGCATGATTTATTTGTACGGCGATCACGAAAGAACTGAAAAGCAAATTCGGCTTCACGCGCGTCATCAATTTCAAGATGGAACTGTTCTGCATTGGTGGCATCCGATTACTGAAACCGGCTTGCCTACAAAAATGACTGATGATTTACTTTGGCTGCCGTTCATTCTATTTCATTATCTCGATGAAACAAATAATTACTCTTTCTTAAATGAGACTGAGCCTTATTACGATAACGCGGCGAAAAAAGATTCTCTCTTCGATCATAGTGTAGCGGCAATTGAAAAAGTTCTAACACGCATGAGCGAGCGCGGTCTGCCATACATTGGTGCCGGCGATTGGAACGACGGCTTAAGCGCAGTTGGTTTAGAATTCAAAGGTGAATCAATTTGGCTTGCTCATTTTTTCTATTTGATACTCAAAAGATTTTCTTCCGTCTGTGAGGAAACCGGCAAGAATGATTTGAAAGAAAAATATTTGTTAGAAGCAAAGAAGTTGAAAGTCGCAATCAACAAATACGCTTGGGATGGCGAATGGTTCTGGCGAGCTACAAAAGACAGCGGAATAAAAATCGGCAGCAACGAATGTGAAGAAGGAAAAATTTATCTCAACGCACAAACATGGAGCGTAATAGCTGATTCAACCGATGAAGAGAGAAAAAAAGTTGCAATGGCTTCCGTTGAAAAGCACTTGCTGAAAAATAACGGTACGATTCTGTTCTATCCGGCTTATACCAAAACCGATAAATACATTGGCTATTTAACACGTTACGCTCCATCACGCAGAGAGAACGGCGGAGTTTACACACACGCGGCAACTTGGTCAATTCAAGCATTCGCAATGATGAAAGACGCAGAAAATGCTTGGGCTGCGTACACAAGATTAAGCCCGATAAACAATTACGCAAACGATCCGGATAAATATGTTGCCGAACCATTTGTTACTCCGGGTAATATAGATGGACCAGGCTCGCCAAATTATGGAATGGGCGGATGGTCCTGGTACACCGGCTCAGCTCAGTGGCTTCAAAAAGAATTGGTTGAATGGATTCTTGGTGTGCGTCCAACTGAAAGCGGATTAGTGATTGATCCTTGCATTCCGAAAGAATGGAAAAATTATTCAGTAAGGCGCTTGTTCAGAAATGTTATGTATAAAATAAATGTAGTGAACCCGAATGGTGTTTCTTTTGGCGTAAAAGAAATTAAAGTTGATGGCGAACTTATTCCAGGAAATGTTGTCATGGCTTCAAAGAATTCCGGTCTGGTAGAAGTTGATGTTGTTCTAGGATAACGAAAGGTGAAAGTCAAAAGTGAAAGGTGAAACGTCAGAGGTGAAAGGCGTTGATACTTTGAGTGAGCAGTTTCTTAAATATTTAAAGGGACTAAAATGAAAAGAGTGATATTCCTATTAGCAATAGTTGTTTATACTAATGTTGTGTATTGCCAAACACGAGAAATCAAGTATCAACCGCTGGATAAAGTTACTTACCAGATAAGCCAAGAAGAGAAATCATTTCTAGATACACTTCAGTACCGCACGTTCAAATATTTCTTGGATGAGATTAATCCCGAGAATGGTTTGGTGAAAGACCGCTCAACAGATACTTCACCAGCTTCAATTGCCGCAGTTGGTTTTGCCGTTCCAATTTGGGCGATTGGTGCTGAGAAAGGATGGATTACACGCGCTGAAGCCGCAAAGCTTACACTCAATATGTTAAACTTTTTTTGGAACAGTGAACAAAGCGATGCAAAGCTTGCAAGCGGTTACAAGGGTTTTTACTATCATTTTCTTCATATGAAAACCGGGCAGCGTTTTTGGAATTGCGAGCTTTCTTCAATTGATAGTGGTTTTCTTTTTTGCGGAATGATCTTTGCCAGAAATTATTTCGATGAAAACAGCGAAGCAGAAAAACAGATCAGAGATTTATCCACCAAATTATTAGCACGTGCTGATTGGAAATTTTGGGTTCGCTCCGTAACAGAAAAAATGCCTTATCAAATGACAATGGGCTGGGATGAAAAAGGATTTAGCCCGCTTGGTTGGTTTGGTTATACA
>DAIEQT010000286.1 GCA_027347545.1 Ignavibacteria bacterium
TTTGGCTACAACCATTCTATTATAGCAAGCGGCACAAGGAGCAAACAGTTCTTTCATTCTCTGATTTTCTGCGATGGAAAGGTTAATTGCGGGCAGTGCGATTGACATTAAATGATTTGTAGCATGAGCCGAAGTTGCACCGCAACAAGACCAATCATTTAGTTCTTCAAGTTCAATATCAAGCTTTTGTAAAATCTTTCTTAGAGAAAGATCATACTCTTTTCCCGTGCCCGTTAAAGAGCAGCCGGGATAGTAACCTATTTTCAAGGGAATGCCTTATCTATTTCTCAAAAACTTTCTTTATCTGCTTTTTATCTTTGATTTTATGAGGCAGCAAACTAAGTTTTCCTTTTAACAGCATTTCTGGTGCAACTTCAACATCTTGAAATAGGTTTAGTGATTTTAGCTTGTACTCTCTAACTAATCCAAACTCAAAGGCTCTTCCATGTTTTTTAATCTGATTAAGAAAAGCTTTGTGAAAAACCAAAGTATCTTTCTCTGCAATCTCAACATTTTCTTCTAAAGCTATCTGGCGAACAGCATCCATAAATTTTGCAATATCAAAATTTTGTGGACAGCGTGCACTGCACGTTAGACATCCGGCGCAAAGCCATGGTGTTTTAGATTGAAGAGCTTTGTCATCAAATCCTAACTGAGCAAATCTTACAACTTGATTTGGAGAATCATCCATATAACTTCTTACCGGGCATCCGGCAGAACATTTTCCGCATTGGTAACATAACATTGGAGATTGATTAGTGAGTCTTTCAATTTTGTCGGAGAGAGTTTCGACCTTAACAGATGATGTTTGCATTCGATTCACAGCAATGAAAACCGTTTTATTATTCAAAAATTTTTCTAAAACGAAACCACAAAGTGAAACTTAATAAGCGATTTATTTTCAACTATCGTTTTGTCGGAATTAGAACATTACTGTTTTTTTAAAAACCTAAAGCGAGCTTAATACTTCAAAATGTGTGCCCTTCGTTTTCACCGTTTTTTAAGACTTAATTCTTCTTACTTTGCCGTTTGTGAGAAATAATTTTGCAAAAGCAAGAATGGATAAACACCATTTTTACATTGTCAACATTACTGTTCAGATAATAGGAATTTTAATCCTATGAATAATTATGTTTCCTGCGGCTTTTGTTAATTTCTGATAGTGTGAGGAAATAATTCTAAAAGAATTTATATTTAACTAAACTATTTAGGGTGAATGAGTGAAAGGAATTGTTCTAGCCGGCGGTTCAGGTACAAGAATGTATCCAATGACGAAAGTTTACAGCAAACAATTAGTTACAATTTATGATAAACCGCTAATCTACTATCCGCTTTCTATTTTAATGCTTGCCGGAATTAAAGAAATTTTAATAATCTCTAACGACGAAACTATTCCTCTCTATAAGAAGTTGTTTGGGGACGGGCACAACATCGGCCTTGATATTCATTACGTAGTACAGCCCACTCCAAACGGCATTGCGCAGTCATTCATACTTGGCGAAGAATTTATTGGCGATGATTCTGTTTCCTTAATTCTTGGCGATAATATCTTCTACGGCAAGTTGGATTTCTTTTATAAAGCTGTTGAACAGAACAATACTGGAGCTACAATCTTTGCTTACCAAGTAACTGACCCGGAACGTTATGGAATAGTTGAGTTTGATCATTCCGGCAAAGCTTTGAGTATAGAAGAAAAGCCGTTGCAGCCAAAATCAAACTATGCTGTTCCCGGTTTGTATGTTTATGATAATAGAGTTGTTGAGATTTCTAAGAATCTAAAACCATCTGCACGCGGCGAACTTGAAATTACAGATGTGAACAAAAAATATCTTGAACTAAGCGAACTCAAAGTTGAAAAAGTTGGACGCGGTGTTGCTTGGCTCGATACCGGAACGCCGGAAGCACTTCTTAAAGCCGCTCAATTCTTTGGAGTTATCGAAGACAGGCAGGGATTAAAAGTAGCTTGCATTGAAGAAATTGCTTACATGAAAGGATTTATAGACAAAGCTCAATTTCACCAGGTAATAAACTCTATCCCCAAATCGTTGTACCGTGAATATTTAGAACGCATAGCAGGCGAAGAATAGCAGAAGGTTAATGAGAAGATTCTATAAGTCCATTTTCTTTGTGTTTGGTTGGTTATGCGTTGGTCTGGGAATTCTCGGCGCGATACTTCCTCTTATGCCAAGCACCGTGTTTTTTATTCTTGCAGCTTGGGCTTTTGCACGCAGCTCTGAAAAATTCTACGCAAGAGTAATAAACGACCCTTACATTGGTATTCACGTTCGCAATTATCTAGAAAAACGGGGAATGCCGTTGCGGGCAAAATTCATTTCAATAGTTATGCTTCTCATTACCATTGCCGTTTCAATTTACTTTACCACAAGAAAACCTTTTGCAATTGTTATACTCTTATCCGTGGCTTTTGGTGTTGCGGGCTACATTATTTCACTTCACACTATCAGAAAAAATACACTGTGATAGAAACCATAATCACTCGATTGCCCTTTTAATAAAAAGGCGATAGATTGCACAAAGTTTATTATCTTTGCTTTAAACTAAATTAAATCAGCTTACCGAAGGAGTTGTTTTAGATGGGATTATTTTCTTCCAAGTCAAAAGAAGAAATCGAAAAGCTTATTGAAGAAAACGATGAGCTTAAAAACACACTTCATTCAATTCTGCAAAAAAATCAAAGCTTAACTGAGATTTAGAAAAAGATTGTAGAGGCGAGAAAAGAGCTTGCCGATATTGTATCACAGTCTGAAAAGCACAAAAATGAGCTTCAATCTGTCAACGAAGAGTTTTCATCCAAAAACGAAAAGCTGAGTGAGCTCAACAATTTTATCCGTAAGCTGGAAGAAAAGAAAGATTCACTAGAAAATTCGGTTTCCCTGCTCGAAAGCGATTCACAAATCTCAGAGGAGAAGTTAAATGCTTATAAGCTAATGGAGCGTGAGCTAAGTGAATATGAAAGTAAGATTGAATTCTTGAAGAGTGAAGAGATAAGGATTCAGACTTTACTCTCTCAATATGGAGAAGATGTTGAAGATTCTGTTAAAAAAGTAAAAGAAACCGAAACAGAACTAGCCGAGCGTTTGAATCAATTAAAGAATGAAGAAGTAAAACGAAATCAAACAATACGACAGTTAGAAGAAAAGATAAATCTAAGTGAAGAAATCAAATCAAATTTAGAGAATTCTCTTTCTGCAATTATTGGACAAGTATCCGAAAAAGAAAAAATGTTTAACGAGTTTTCGGAGAAGCGCGATTCGCTTCTCGAAGAGCTTCGTTTAAAACAAAAAGAATATGATGAATTCGATAACCGTTTTACTTTCGCAAAAGAAAACATTCAAAAAATTGAAAGCGAAGTAAAAGATTTAAACGAGCGCAGAAACACTTACCTTGATGAGATAAATCGGTTCGAAGAAGTTAAAGCCGAGATACAAGAAAAGGTTTTGAAATTAAAAAGTGAGGAAGTATCTCTTTCGGACCAGATTAAAGAAAAGAAAAAAACGGTTGAAGAGTTAGATAAACGCAAACTTAACTTGGAAGAAAGCCAGTTAAAAATAGACAGCAGTCTTTCTCAAATATTTGCCCGATTCAACGAAGAGACCAGCGCATACAAGGCTAAGCTTAATGCTATCCGCCAGGAAATTCTCGAAAAGGAAAAAGAGCTTGTTAGCAAAGAGCGCATATTGCTTGAAAAGACAACTCAAATTGCCGAGTACAGTGGCTTAGCAAAAGTATTTCAGAAAGAACGAACAAACACAGAGCAGCAAATCGCGGGTCTTAAAGAAGAACAGAATATGCTAAACCAGGATATTCTTCTACTTAAAGAATCAGTTAACAAACAAAAACTAATCCTTCAGCAGCTAAGAAGTGAAAGCATTAGTTACGAATCGAGACGCGACTCGTTCCAGAAAGAAATCAAACAGCTTTTCTCTCAGACAAACGAAGAATTTTCCACTCTCACAGAAAATAAATTAAGTATAGTAGATGAAATTAATGTACGCTCCAAAGAACTGGAAGATTTAATAAACCAAGTAGCTGATTTGCGTGCCCAGTTGCGGGAACTTAAAAATGAAACCGCTAAAGTTGAAACTCAGAAAGAAGAGTATTCGGCTAAAATCAGCGAGCTGATTGCAATGGAAAAAAATCTTCGCTTCAAAATTGCAGAGCACGAAAGGAAACCGGAAAGCGACAATCAACACAACAGTTAAGCCTTATTCAATCAAAACAAAACTTAATTAGCATACATTAAGCCCAGAAAGAACATCTGTGAGATTTATGTTTCCTAAAAATATCCACTTGAAGATTTTCATCTTCATCTTACTAAGCACAAGTATATTTATTGCACAGCAAAAACCGATGCCTGTTGATACTTTGCGCTACAAAAAAAACCCTTTGTACGATAGGAATATAGATTTATATAAAATTTACAAGACCCGCCAAGTAGATATTGTAATGTTTGGAAACTCCTTAACGCAAGGCGCTTCCTGGAGCGATTTGCTGGGAAGAAATAACGTTGCCGGAATGGGAATAACGAGCGATGTTCTGCGCGGATACTTAAATAGATTGAATTATGTAATTCGCTACCGACCCAAAATTGTTTTTGTAATGGGCGGAATCAATGACATTTACAATTGGACTCCCGTTGAAGAAATCTTCCCGATTTATATAAAAATTATTGAGCAACTAAAAGCGAAGAATATAATTCCGGTTATACAATCAACTACTTATGCGGCTAGAAACTATGCTAAAGATTGGGGCGGCACTCCGGAAGGCAACGCCGGAAGAAACCGTGAAGTTGATAAACTAAATAAGATGCTTTCCGATTATGCTAAGGCGAACAAACTTGATTACGTTGATATAGTTTCTCAGATTTCCCGCAGCGGTTATTTGAAAGATGAATTAACCTGGGATGGCGTTCATTTTAATGCGGAAGCATACAGAATTTGGGCACGAGAGATCGACAAGGTATTAGTTAAGCATGGACTCTGACTAGATGGACAAAACAGAGATAAATCAAAAAGAAGTTTTAAAAGAACTACAACAGATTCCCGGAATTGGCAAAGCTTGCTCGCTTGATCTCTGGCAGCTTGGAATAAGAAGTGTGGCAGATCTTAAGGGCAAAAATCCGGCGAAACTTTACAGCAAACTAAACAGTATTACCGGTAAGCAACACGATATTTGCATGCTTTATGTATTTAGATGCGCTGTATATTTTGCTACCGAGAAAAAGTTTAACAAAACAAAACTCAATTGGTGGTATTGGAAAAACAAGTCTTACAACGAATAAATTTTAATTAGAGGAAAATCTTAATGGAAAACAAAATCAAACAGCCGCTTTACATTGTTGCTCTAACCACACTTCTGCTTGTCGGGCTTTCATTTGTAAAGGTTGATTACCTAATCGAAAAAGTAAATTTTACAATCAGAACTGTTGATGTACTAGCAGACATTAAAGACATTCCGCTTGAAGAACCAGCTATTAATGCGCTAAACGCCACACCGCTTTACAACAAAGCATCTCTTAACATCATTCCATTTTTTGCAAACGCGGCAGAAGCAATTGTTGATTTATTCAGCGAACCGGCTCCGTCACAAGGCGTAAAAACTCCAATTACCGGAAACACAAAACAGCTTAGCAATTTTTTTGAAGCTGTTAAGCTAGCAAAATCAAAAAGTGTACGTGTAGCTCACTTTGGCGATTCCGCCATTGAAGGCGATTTAATTACAGCCGATATGCGCGAAACTTTACAAAACAAATTTGGCGGGAACGGTGTTGGCTGGCTTGGTATTGTTTCTCAAGACATCACATTTAGAATGACTACAAAGCATTCTTTTTCTCAAGGGAATTGGGATGTTGCCTCAGCATACACAAACAATCCTAAAGGTTTGCCTTTGGGAATTAGCGCGGAAGCTGTAGTTCCAAAAGGAAATGCCTGGGTTCAGTATGAAGCAACTCCGATGAGAAGGTACTTGCGCGACTTCAACACAGTAAAAGTTTACTACACAAACGCAAAAGCTTCTACAATCAATTATTCTTTCGACGGTGGAGCCAAACAAACTATGGCGCTTAAACCTGGCTCGGGCGTTCAAGAATTAATTTTGAAACCGGCTGGAAAAGCAAAGAAGATTAAGATAGAATTTCCGGTTGCCGAACAAGCTACTTTCTTTGGCGCTACATTGGAAAACGATCCCGGCGTTTATGTTGATAATTTTCCTCTCCGCGGAAACAGCGGCGTTGATCTGCAGCAAGTTAGCGTTCCGATGCTAAAAGAATTTGCAAAGTATATGGATTACAAACTTATCATTTTAGAGTTTGGATTAAACATTGCCGGCAATAAAACCGATTACACCTGGTACGAACGTGAAATGACTAAAGTGATTAACAACTTCAAAGCTGCATTTCCAAAAGCAAGCATAGTGCTCGTTTCTGTTCACGATAAATCAATGAAAAAACGAAGCGAGTTTGTTACCGATCCGGCAATTACAAGATTAGTAGCCTCTCAAAAAAATCTTGCAAAGACTGCCGATGTTGCTATTTGGAGTTTGTTTGATGCAATGGGCGGGCAAAATTCTATGCCCACCTGGGTAAACGCAAATCCACCTTTGGCTTTTAAGGATTACATTCACTTTAATGATCAAGGCGCAAAGAAAGTTGCGCAGCTTTTCACTGACGCATTATTTGATGAATTTAACAAGAGCAAATAAATGAGCGAGTTTAATTTCAACATTGAAGAAGCTAACACGCTTTGGAAACGCTGGACACTCAACGCAAAAAAATATCCTGACCGTGAAGCAATTATTCACTGGCTTGCTGATGGAGAACATCACCGCTGGACATTTAGCGCTTTGCTGGAATCCGCGAAAAAGTTTTCTGTTCACATTAAAGCTGCCGGAATAAAGCCCGGAGATGTTTGCGCAATTGTTATGCGCCACAATCCAAACTTCTATCCATTGTACATGGGAATTAGCCGTACTGCTGCATTGCCTGCATGTTTAGCTTATCCAAATCCACGTTTGCACCCGGATAAATTCCGGCAAGGTATTGAAGGAATGTCTCAGCGTTCCGGTTTAGATTATATTCTAACTGAACGTGAACTTGAACCGCTTATTCGTCCGTTGATTGAAAAACCGGGCAGTACAATTAAAGCAATGCTATTCCCTCTTGAATGGGATACACAAAGTGCAATTGATCCAAAAGTTGATGAAGAAATAGAAACGATTGCAAACAATGTTAAAGATACTGAGCCATTTTTGCTTCAGCATTCAAGCGGTACAACTGGATTACAAAAACCGGTAGTGCTTTCTCATAGAGCAGTTCTTAATCATGTTAAGCATTACGGCAAAGCAATTGGCTTTAATGAGAATGATAAAATTGTTAGCTGGCTTCCTTTATATCACGATATGGGTTTGATCGGCGCTTATCATCTTCCGCTTGCTTACGGAATTCCTTCCGTGCAAATAGATCCGTTTCAGTGGGTTCTCGCGCCGGTAATTCAGTTTGAAGCTATCACACAAGAAAAAGGAACTCTACTCTGGCTTCCTAATTTTGCTTACAACATTTACGCTGAAAAAGTTGATGAAGAAGAACTCGAGGAAATTAATCTCTCAAGTGTCCGCAGAGTTATAAACGCAAGCGAACCTATTCGTCACGATAGTCACCAAAAATTTGCAGACCGTTTTGCCAAGTATGGATTTAATCCTTTGGCATTAACCGGAATGTATGGAATGGCGGAAACTACTTTAGCTTGCTGCCAAACTGAAGAAGGCAAGCCAATTTCCGAAGTTGCCGCAGATAGAAATGAATTATCCAATGGTAAATTTAAATTTGCCGAAGGCGACGCAGTTGTTCGCATTTGTGTTTCATCCGGCAAGTTGATTGACGAATGCCAAATGAAAATTGTTGATGAGAATAGAAAAGAGATTGAAGATGGACTCGTTGGAGAAGTTGCTACTCACTCAGTTTCAATGTTTGATGGTTACCGGAACTATCCAGAAAAAACAGCAGAGGTTTTTGCTGATGGATGGTTTTACACCGGAGATTACGGATTCAAATACAAAGATGAGTTTTACATCATCGGCAGAAAGAAAGATATTATAATAGTAGCTGGAAAAAACATTTATCCCGAAGACATTGAAAATGTAGTTAACCATACAGAAGGCGTTGTGCCGGGACGCGTTATTGCATTTGGCGAAGATGATGAAACAATGGGAACAGAACAAGTAGCTGTTGTAGTGGAAACCAAAGCTGTAACAGAAGAAGAAAAGAAGAACGTGCGCATGGCTATTTTGCGCGCTGGAATGAGTATAGACATTAACATTCACAAAGTGTATTTAGTGCCGTCGCGCTGGCTAATTAAAAGCTCTGCGGGCAAACCAAGCCGCAAAGCAAATAAAGAAAGATTAATAAGTGGATCAGATCCACAAGTTTGGAGCAAATAATGATTTCAGCAGAATTAAAAGCAGTAATTCTTAAGCAGCTTAACCTGGATGATTTCAATCTTCAAGATGATACAATCGCGCCGCAAGTTCCGGGCTGGGATTCTCTCAATCATATT
>DAIEQT010000298.1 GCA_027347545.1 Ignavibacteria bacterium
AAATAAATTTGAATACAGTTCTGTACTGTTTAATCATTTTTACCGTTTCAAAACACCAAATAACAAAAGATCGGAAATGCAACCCGATTTGATTTCTATTGTCAAAATACTAAATCCTCTCCTTTAAAATCAAATACATAAATGAGTAATGTGGGCAGGGAATTTGCCTTAGAATACGGCTTAATCTACCTAAAAAGCTTAATCTTTAATTCATTATATTAACAATCAGTTTAAGGAATTTGGTTTTTACTTAGCTTAGACCAAATTTCATTTACAAATTACTTTTTCAGTAGTTGAGCTATAATTCCACAAGTATTTTTGGTATTCTCTTGAAGAAACAAACTATAAATAATGCCCAAACACCTAAGTTGATTACACTTAACGACATTGCTAAAAAGTTAGGGGTTTCTACAATTACTGTTTCCAAAGCATTACGCGGGCACCCCGATATTTCCAAAAACACCGCCGAACTTGTTAAAAACGCTGCCAACGAACTTGGGTATTCTCCAAATTTTATGGCAAGAAGTCTAGCTGCCAGAAAATCCAATACAATTGGAGTAGTTCTGCCACAAATAGCTCACCATTTTTTTAGCTCTGTTATTGATCACATTTACAATTTCGCTTTCACACGCCAATATCAAGTTTTCTTAACGGTTTCTCACGAAAATGCTGAAATGCAGAAGAAGCAAATCCAGACTTTGCTTTCCATGCGTGTTGATGGAATTATAATTTCGGTTTCGCAAGACACTTCCGACTTTGAAATTTTTGATATTGCGAAAAAACGGCGAGTACCGCTGGTTTTTATGGATAGAATTCCAAATCTAATGGACTCTAACACTGTAACTGTTGATGATAAAGGCGCAGCTTATAAAGCTATTGATCACGCGATTAAGCTTGGCTACAAAAAGATAGCCCATTTTGCTGGATATACAAACATTAACATAGGCAGAGAAAGAATGCTTGGTTTTCAGCAAGCAATGAGCAACTATGGATTGGAAGTAAATCCGGATTGGGTAATTGAAGGTGACTTTGGTGAAAAAAGCGGTTATGATTCTTTTATGAAATTGTACCGCGAAAATAATCTGCCCGATTTTATTCTTGCTGTTACATATCCAACTGCAATTGGAATCTATACTGCTGCGCAAGAAGTAGGCTTAAGAATTCCGGATGATATTGATCTAATTTGTTTCGGCAATTCCGAAGTACAGAATTTCCTATCGCCGCCGTTAAGCTGTGTTAATCAGCCAACCGAACAACTCGCGGCTAAATCCATGGAACTCTTAATCGAAAACATTAACAACATAGACAATTTCAAAAGTAAGAATATTGTTATAGATACAGAGTTAATTCTTCGCGGAACTTGTGTCAAGTTCAACAGAAGTTAATATAAGCAAGTGCATTTAACTCTATAATAAACTGCTTCAACAATTTAATTTCCGTCACTAATTCCACTTAATAAAATGATTAAAGAAAAAGCTCATTCAAAAATTTCGCAACTAAAATCAATTATAGATAACTCCGGACTCAGTGCCTCTTCAATCGTTCTTAAAGAATACAATTACGAATTTGAGGCTATCCAAGAGAGCAAGAAGATCAAAGTTCTGCTCTACTTTGGCAAGAAAGGACTAAAACTAATTATCCAAGGTGATCAAAAATCTTCATTGTATAGTCTTGTAAATAGTCTTGTAAGCGAACAACCAACGCTATCCCTAAAAGAACAAAAAGTTGATGAACCCGCAGCATACATAGGAACAGACGAAGCCGGCAAAGGCGATATCTTTGGTCCGCTTGTTATTGCTGCAGTTTATGTTAACAAAGAAACTAAAGAGGAGTTGTACAGAATTGGCGTTCGTGACAGTAAAGATTTGAGCGACACCCAGATAGATATTCTTGCTGCTAAGATTAAAAAAATTTGCATGAATCATTTTTCGATAGTTGAATTCAAGCCAGAATTATATAACCACACTTATGAAAAGTATAAAAATTTAAATAAGCTTTTGAGCTTCGGGCATTCTAAAGCTATTAAGAATTTACTCGATGATATAGATGCAGTTACTGTGATCTCAGATAAATTTGGAAATCGCGGACTTGAGATACACAGCGATAAATCTTTTTCGCATGTAGAATTTATTGATACAGAAAAAGCTGAGCGGTTCGTTGGCGTTGCTGCTGCATCAATACTAGCACGCAATTGTTTCAATCAATGGTTTGATAAACATGAGCAGCTCGGAATCTTATTCCCTAAAGGTGCATCCGAAAAAGCGCAGAGTTTTCTTAAAATGTTTATAAAACAAAACGGCACAGCTCAGTTAAAACATTTTACTAAACTTCATTTTAAGACGATTAAGCAATACTTGCAGTAATATAAATGGAGTAAAAAATGAAACCGAAAATTAAACGTATCGGGATTCTTACCGGCGGCGGCGACTGCCCAGGACTAAATGCTGTTATTCGCGGTATTACTAAACCCGCACTTGATCATGGAATTTCTGTTTTTGGTATACTTGACGGATTTGAAGGTTTGGTAGAAAGAAAATCTGTTGAGCTTTATAATAATGATGTTTCCGGCATCCTCGCTTCCGGTGGAACAATACTCGGCTCATCTAACAAGGGAGACCCTTTTCACTGGCCTATTGAATCTGGCGGAAAAGTAAAAATTGTTGATCGCTCAAAGGATGCTCTTAAGAACTATGAGGGATGGGGCTTTGATGCGCTCGTTGCAATTGGCGGCGATGGCACAATGAATATTGCTCACAAGATGAGCTTGATGGGAATGAACATTGTTGGTGTTCCAAAAACTATTGATAACGATCTCGAAGCTACCGATTTAACTTTTGGTCATGACTCGGCTGTTTATGTTGTTACCGAAGCCCTAGATAGACTGCACACAACGGCTTCCGCACATCATCGTGTAATGGTTTGCGAAGTGATGGGAAGATATGCCGGCTGGATAGCTCTCAACGGTGGAATTGCCGGCGGTGCGGATATTATTCTAATTCCGGAAATCCCATTCAACTGGAAAACTGTTTACGAAAAAGTCTTGCAGCGTAATATGCGGGGTAAACGTTTCAGCATAGTTTGTGTTGCCGAAGGCGCAAAACCTAAGAATGGCACGTTAGTTACAAAAGCTAAAGACCTAAAAAGAACCGATCCTATTCAGCTTGGTGGAATTGGTGAATATGTAGCTAAGATGATTAGCGATAATACCGGTTTGGAAACAAGAACCACTGTACTCGGGCATTTACAGCGCGGAGGAAGCCCAACACCTTTTGATAGAATACTTTCAACAAAATTTGGTACTAATGCTATAGAGCTAGTAATGAAAAGACAATTCAGCAGAATGGTAGCGTTAAAAGGCTCGGAAATTAAAAGTGTTAGAATTGCCGATGCAATATCGAGACAGAAATTAGTCAAGGCAAAAGACCCGGCTGTTCTTACAGCAAAGGCTGTTGGAGTAAGTTTCGGTAGTGAAAATTTATAACTATCCTTGCATTGGATTAGTTAGAATCACTATTTTTGCTCACGTTATTTGAAAGGGGTTTCCGCTTAAGATCATCGGGATAAACTCCGTTCAGTAATTGGATAGAATTAAAGAAACACTTGTTCTTAATTTTTCGGGGTCGTAGTTCAGTTGGTTAGAACGCCTGCCTGTCACGCAGGAGGTCGCGAGTTCGAGTCTCGTCGGCCCCGCAAAGCCCATCACTATCTGGTGGGTTTTTTCATTTATGTATTACACTTACATTTTATACTCGCCAAGTATTGATAAATACTACATCGGTTATACCCAAAACTTAGAACTCAGA
>DAIEQT010000348.1 GCA_027347545.1 Ignavibacteria bacterium
GTTCTCGGCTTCATCAAAGATAACACTATTTGGCGAATCACATACTTCATCTAAAACTTCATCGCCTCTATGATCCGGTAAGCAATGCATAAACAAGTAATCTTCTTTTGCGTTCTTCACTAATTCCGGATTCACTTGATACTTCATAAACTTTTTCTTGCGATCAGCAGCTTCTTTCTCTTGTCCCATGCTTGCCCATACGTCCGTATAAATAATATCAGCATCTTTAACAGCGGCAACCGGATCTTCAAGAATTTCAATTTTGCTTCCCATGTACTTAGCGTTCTCTTGAGATTCCTTCACTACAAAATCCGCCGGAGTATATCCAGACGGAGAAGCAATTGCGATATCCATTCCAACTTTAGAGCAACCATGCAATAAACTGTGAGCCATATTATTTCCATCACCAATGTATGCAAGCTTTAATCCGCGAAGGGTTCTTCTCTTTTCAAGAACTGTAAACAAATCGCACAAAACTTGGCAAGGATGATGCAAATCTGTTAATCCGTTTATTACAGGAATAGAGCCATGCTTTGCTAAATCAATTACATCTTGATGATCGAATGTACGAATCATTATTCCATCTAAATATCTGGAAAGCACTTTTGCAGTATCGGAAACACTTTCGCTCTTCTTCAATTGCAAATCATTCTGGTTGAAATACAATCCGGTTCCGCCTAATTCATAAATACCAACTTCAAATGATACACGGGTTCTTGTAGAAGGTTTGGAGAAAATCATTCCAAGTTTCTTCCCTTCCAACACATGATGTTTTCTTCCAATCAAACGGTCTTGCTTTAACGACGCACTCAAATCAAATATTTGATAAATCTCTTCTAATGATAAATGGTGAATCTCAATTAAACTTTTTCCTCTCATATTAACTGCCATGTTACACCTACTTTTTTGATTATTAATAGTTTATTTCTTTAGAACATCTTTTCGTAATCAGTTAATTGTTTCTCTTTTGGAATCCAGTAACTCTGTTTTCCATCTTTAAATTTTACACTTATAAATTGTTTCCCAAAAACTTTCGCGATTAATCCAATGGGAGCTAGAACAAAATAAAATAGAATGAAAAGAATAACTCTCGACATTATCCAGCCAAGAAAGAACGCTAATCCCATCCAAAGGCGGTACACGATTTTCATTTCTTCGCTGTTAGGTCTAACTAGACTGCCAAAAATTAGTGAAACTCCAACAACCAAAAAGATAATTCTAGTGCTTTGCCAAACATTCTTCCAGAATAAAAGAGCAGCCAAAAGTGTGAATACTCCACCGACTACAAAACCAAATTTCTTCACAGACTTTGTAGACACATCTAAATCTTTTATTTCACTTAATACGTCTTTAATCAAGCTCATACTTCTGCTTCCAATCTATGGAATCGTGGAATTCTGGTTGTTCTTCTTTGTAGAGGATATAATTGCCAAGAGTAAGAATATCTATCTCTGTGCGCATAAAACACTTATAGGCATCTAGCGGAGATTCTACAATGGGTTCGCCGCGTACATTAAAAGAAGTATTTACAATTACCGGGCACCCGGTTTTCTCGTAAAACTTTTCAATTAGTCTATGATACAAAGGATTATCATCTTTGTGAACCGTTTGCACCCGTGCAGAATAATCAACATGAGTTACAGCCGGAATTTCAGAACGGACAATGTTCAGTTTTTCAATTCCCCAAAGCTGTTTTTCTTCATTCGTCATTTCACGCTGCTTCTCTTTCTTAACATCGGCAACAATAAGCATGTATGGACTTTCACGATCTAACTCGAACCACTCAGAAACTTTCTCGGCGAGGACAGTTGGAGCAAACGGACGGAAACTCTCTCTATACTTTATTTTTAGATTCATTTTCTTCTGCATTTCGGAATCGCGCGCATCGCCAATGATTGACCTTGCGCCAAGCGCACGAGGTCCAAATTCCATTCGTCCTTCAAACCAACCTATTATTTTCCCATCTGCAATTAGATTTGAAATCTGTGTAGCTAATTCTTCGCTGGTTACTTTATGAGCCGGAATTTTGTAAATGCTCAAGAACTTTTTTATGTCGTCGTCAGAATATTCTGTTCCATAATAAGAACCTTTTTGTAAATCTCTTCCATTCTTATTTTGTAGCGGTTGATCGAAATACTGATGATAAACTGAATATGCGGCGCCAAGCGCTCCGCCGGCATCACCAGCTGCAGGCTGAATCCAGATGTCATCAAAAAT
>DAIEQT010000315.1 GCA_027347545.1 Ignavibacteria bacterium
AGTAGTTAGTAGTTAGTAATTAGACGAAACATTTTCATTTTACTTTTGACCTTTCACGTTTCACTTCTTTCGTTTAGCGTTTTCAACAGCAACATCGTAAACACGTTTCATTCCTTCTTCCATACTAATCTTTGGTTCCCAGCCGAGAGTTTCTTTTACAAAGCTCATATCGCAATAGCGCGAATGAACACCCATCGGTTTATCAACGAGAGGTTTAATAGTAGGCTCGTAACCGGCAAAACCGCTGAACACTTTTATCAAATCTATAAATGATGTTAATCTCCCGGAGCCAATGTTAATCGCTGTGCCATCATAAATTTTATCCATTGCTAAAAACATACAATCCATTACATCATCAATATGAACAAAATCTCTTCCTTGCTGACCGGTTCCCCAAACAACAAACGGATCTTCTTTCTTTGCGGCGCGCATTGCAATTGCCGGAACCGGATAAGTTAAATCCTGGTCTTCGCCATAACCGCTGAAAGGACGAATACAAACAATTGAAATTCCATAATTGCGTGCGGCAATCTTCGCTAAAAATTCACCGGTCATTTTTGTCCAGCCGTAAGTTAAATCAGGCATGCCAAGTATAAAGCCATCTATATTTATATCTGCTTCTTTCAATGCAACGGCTTCACTTTCTGTCTGCATATTTATTGGATAAGCCGCCGATGAACTTGGATACATCACACGTTCTGGTTTTGCTTTTGCAATCCAGTTAAAAAATTCTGCATCAATGGCTAAGTCTAACGCAACAGCCATCGGATCGCCTTCTATTTTTGCGCGCCCGCCAACTATTGCGGCAAAGTGAAAGGCATCGCCGAAGCGTTCAATCTTTAAACCAAATTCTGTTTCAAGCCACTTTGGTTCTTCTTGTATTTTTGTTAAGAATTTTCTGAAATCTATTTTGAAAAAGAACAAGCGTTCTTCTTTTCCGAAAACTTCTATGTCGTTTAATTTTTTTACAGTTGTGTCATGAAGCCATGTTGATGGATGTGTTCCAACGGAAAGATCATCAACCATAATTACATTGTCGTTGGTTCTCTTCAATAATTGTTTAACAGTGTTGCGCCCAACAAAACCGCAAGCGCCGGAAACGAGATGAAATTTCATTTAAAATTATCCTTTAGTTAAACGAAAAATAAGGATTTTTATTTAGAATAGATGAAGTGTAAATATTTTAGAATGGTAAAAATGAGCCGGCGTTTGCCGGCTCTAAGTTGTTAAGCAAGAGTTGATTTTAACATCCAGATTTGCTTTTCAAGCCAAGCTACATTTTCATCAGCCAAAGCAACAGTCGGAGCGTCGTTAAGTTCAGCTGCGGCCTTGGAAATTTCTTTGAACTGTGCATTCAATAATTCAAAATCTGAAAGCACAGAAGAGAGCACTTCCTGTCCAACAAAATCTTTTTCCTCTACTTCTTGGATTGCTGCGTTTGCTAAATACTCTTTCATTGTTGAAAATGGTTTTCCGCCAAGTTGAAGAATTCTTTCTGCAACATCATCATATTGTTTTGCAAAGTGTTCGTAGTAAGCTTCTGTCATTTCATGAACCGGTTTGAAGGAAATTCCTTTTACATTCCAGTGAAAATTATGAAGCTTTACATAAAGAACCTGAATGTTGGATAAGTTCTTGTTTAAGAGCGGGTTTAATTCGTTAACGTTCATTTGCTTTCTCCTTTTTTAATTGGTTTCATCTATAAACCAATTGATGTGCCAAGAAGAATTGTGCGAATATCAATCATTATTGGAGATTTTTAATGAATTGCCACTTTATATCGGTGTTGAAAACAACTATATTTCGGTGTAACGAAATGAGGTTGAGTTGAATAATCTAGAAACTTCCTTGATTCAAAATCTTTCTCCGGAAAGAACAATGGAGATAGTTTTGGAAGCGCTGAGCGAAGTTGTTTCCTACGAGCTTGCTGTGGTTTTAAGTCTGGAAGCTGAAAAGACCTTGCGCGTCAGAAAATCTAAAGGACCGCTTAACACACCGCGTTTGCAAGACTACAAACTCTCACTTGAGCGACATTCGGATTTAGCAGAAATAATAAACAAAGGAGAGGTTTTTGTTTTTCATGATGATGTGGAAACTGGTGAATTACACATGGATACATACGAAGGCGTGCTCGATCTCCCGGCGGGACATTCGTGCCTTGTTGCGCCTCTTCATGTTGAAGGAAATACACTTGGAATTTTAACTCTTGATCACCGTTCATGTGATATGTTCACGCCTCAAGTTGTAAGAATTACCCAAGTGCTTTCAAGATTAATTGCATTAGCGCTCGCGCAATCATTCTCTGCAGATACTTTGTTAAAAGAAAGAGATGCGCTTGCTTTGGAAAGAGACATATTACTAAAAGAGTTAAATAAAACATCAGAGAATTTAATTGGTAATTCTGAAGTATGGATGAACGTACTGGAAAAAATAAGATTGATTGCCGCTACTGATTCTCCGGTAATGATAACCGGCGAAACAGGAACAGGCAAAGAACAAGTAGCTCGCGCAATTCACAGTTGGTCATCGCGTGCGCATCGTCCGTTTGTAGCCTTAAATTGTTCGGCGCTTTCAAGCGGATTGGCAGAGAGCGAATTGTTCGGGCATGAACGTGGAGCTTTTACTAGTGCGGTTTCTCAACGTAAAGGAA
>DAIEQT010000322.1 GCA_027347545.1 Ignavibacteria bacterium
ATAGCTATTGCAGCGCTTGCTTATATGTCTTTTGGCGTTAAGACAGAATCGAATTACAAGATTAAATACATCTCTCTTTCGGGCAATGTCCATTTATCAAAAGAAAGCTATTTGGAATACGCTAAGTTGGCTAACAAAAATGGTTATGCGGCGCTGACGGTTCAAATCATAAAAGATAGAATTGAAAAACACCCTTACGTAGCTTCTGCCGATGTTCGTTACGATGGAAATAGTAAAGTATCGGTTAGTATTACAGAAAAGAATTTTGAATCGCTGATGTTTAACGGCGAAGAGCAATACTTGATTACCGATATGCTTCAGGTGTTGCCGGTTTTAGAAAACTCGCTAAAAATTGATTATCCGGTTATTGCAAATGTTCATGTGGATAAATCTGTAAAGATGTTGTCGTCAATCAAAAAAAATTATGATGTACTGACTGCGGCGAAAATTATCGGTGCGGTGAAGCTGGCAAATCCGGAAATGCATGACGCGCTTTCTTCTATTGATATGCAGAACGGTGGCGAAATTAATGTTTACTTCTCCACGTTTGATTATCCGGTAATGCTTGGCAGAGGAAATGAACTTAGAAAAGTTCTTTACTTCAGCAGTTTTTGGAATTACTTAAAAGGGAAAGAGTTGAATAACTATATGGAATATGCCGACTTGAGATTTGGCGGACACATTTTCCTTGGACTTATAGAACACATTGAACAAAACCAAGAAGAGACGGATAAGAAATCATGAAGAAAAATATTATAGCGGGATTAGACCTTGGGACAACTAAAGTATGCGCGGTTATTGCAGAGCATGTGGATTCGAATATAAACATACTTGGCTTTGGAGTTGCACCATCGGAAGGTTTGACGAGAGGCTTGGTTGCTAACATTGCAAAAACGGCAGAAGCAATTACCGAAGCAATGAATATTGCAAGTAACAGAGCCGGCTTTACAGTTAAAGAATTAAATGTTGGCGTTGCTGGCGAACACATTACAAGTCTTCGTCATAGAAATTACGTAACAATAAATAATCCGGATCATGAGATTTCTCAATCGGATCTTGATCGTCTTAAATTGGATGTTCATACAATTCGTATTCCATCCGATAGAGAAATTCTTCACATAATTCCGGAAGAGTATTTTGTTGATCACACCGGCGGAATTGATGACCCGATAGGAATGTGTGGTTCGAGATTAGAAGCTGTAAATCATGTTGTGTTAGCATCCATTCCTGCACTTCAGAACATAAAAAAATCTGTAGAGCGTGCGGGATATATTCCTAAGGACTTGGTGCTACAGCCGATAGCATCAAGTCTTTCTGTTCTTGAAGAAAACGAAAAAGATCTTGGCGTTGTGTTGATTGACATTGGTGGCGGAACTACAGACGTAGCAGTATTTCATAGAAAAGCAATTAAGCATACAAAAGTAATTGGTGTCGCCGGAAATCAAGTTACTAATGATATCCGCGAAACATTGGGAATTGTAACAACAGAAGCAGAAAAACTAAAACGCGAGCATGGTTACGCAACAGAGCACGCAATTATTCGTGACGAAGATATCTATATCAAGGGCGTCGGGGCGAGAGGTAATGTGAAAATTCCGGTCTCTCTTCTTACTCAAATTATTAGCGTAAGAATGAAAGAACTCTTTACTCTGATTGATAATGATCTTCGTAATTCCGGTTTGAAAAGTAAAGTTAAAGCCGGAGTAGTATTAACGGGAGGAGGTTCATTGCTAACGGGCTGTGATGAGCTTGCATCAGAAATTTTTGGGCTACCGGCACGCATTGGCGTTCCGCTTGATCTCGGTTCCGGTTTATCGAAGGAAGTTGAGAGTCCGGAGTTTGCAACAGTTGCCGGATTAATAAGAGGAATTCCTGGTATGACAGCACAAGAAAGTTTTACACGTGCGAGCCGCGAAGGAAAGTTTAAAGTAAACAACGTCTTTAAAAAGTTGACAGATTTTTTTGAGAATTTATAAAAACCACAACAAGGAGGAGTAATGTCCGACACTTACGAAAAACTGGAAAGAAAACCTCGGTTCTTTCAACTCGAAACAGCAAAACCGCTTTCGGCGCAGATTAAGGTTGTTGGCGTTGGCGGCGGCGGCTGCAATGCAATTGATAGCATGATCAACCGCGGATTACGCGGAGTTGAGTTCATTGCCATCAATACAGATGCGCAAGTTTTGGAAGACAGTTACGCATCACAAAAAATTCAGATTGGCACAAATGTAACTCGTGGGCTTGGTGCCGGAGCTGATCCTAACGTAGGAAGAAAAGCTGCCGAAGAAGACCGCGATAAAATTACCCGCGCACTTGATGGTGCAGACATGGTTTTCGTAACTGCCGGTATGGGCGGCGGAACCGGAACCGGTGCCGCTCCTATTGTTGCATCAATTGCTAAGAGCATTGGGGCTTTGGTAATTGGTATAGCAACAAAACCTTTTACCTGGGAAGGTAAGATTAGAATGAAAAATGCCGATGAAGGCATCAATGAATTACGTCAATACGTTGACAGCTTAATCATTGTTCCTAACAGCAGA
>DAIEQT010000339.1 GCA_027347545.1 Ignavibacteria bacterium
ATCCGATGTACTCATAATATTCTAGTATTCCTTCTGGCAAGAATAGCTCTGCCAAACCTTTTATTTTATCCATTTCCTCTTTCTTTTTTATTTTTTATGTAAACTTAATATTTTTTTTGCCACCGAAAAATCCTCTGATCCGTTATATTCATTACAAAAATTGCTTAACCTGATGACAGACAAAGAAATATATAAAGCCAGAACTGAAGGATATAACCGGATTGCCGAGATTTCAAACGAAGTTTCTGATACTGAATTTTTAGAGTTCATGGGATTTATACGTGAAGCAACAAATACTTACCAACCCGATATTAAGACTATTGAACAAGAAGTAATTGAAAAATCTGAAATAAGAAAAAGACTTATAGAGTTGTTTAAGAATGAACCCATTTGAAGAAACGTTAGTAAGTGTAAACAGTTTTTGCAAAAAGAATGAGTTTAAATACTCAATAATTGGGGGCTTGCACTCATCTTTCATAAAATTCAAAGAACCACAAATGATATTGATATAACTCTCTTAGTTGAATTGGAGAAGATGGAGATTATTGGCAAAATGATAATTGACAATTTTGAACCAATATTTCCCGATTCCATCATTTTTTTTCAAAAAAACTTTGTTCTACCAGTTCGTGATAAAAAAACAAAAATGAGAATAGACTTTGCTGCCGGACTGAGCGGGTTTGATATTAAAGTGATAGAGAGAAGTAAACGTCACGTTTTTGGCAAGTTAGAATTGCCGTTCTGTACTGTTGAAGATTTGATTCTTTACAAGCTTTTTGCTGCACGTCTAAAAGATTTTGCTGATTTGCACGATATAAGCAAGCTTCATAAAGAAAAAATTGATAGGAAGTATTTGCTCGAAATGTTAAATGATTTTGCATCATTAGAACGCGATGATATGAAAGACAATTTCGAGAAGATTTTTAGATAATATTGAGCCGCATTCGATGCGGCTCTACAAACAATTATACAGTTACACCAGCTTTTTCAGCCAGTTCCATTCCCTTTTCCAAAGCTTCCTTGTTCAACGGAATTAAGTGATGATATCTTTCCGGAAGTACTTTCTCCAATCCTTTAATAGCGCTTTCAAGTTCAATGATTGGCTTCTTCTTTAATAAAGAACCAAGGACGATCATATTCATAATTTTGATGTTCTTCATCTTCGCAGCTTCGTTGGAAGCTTCAATCGGCAGCACTTCAATATCAGTTCTTGTAGGCGGATTAATAATTGTACTCGCTTCATAAATTAAAAGCCCGCCCGGTTTTACTGCACTTTCAAATTTGTCAAGTGACGGTTGGTTCAATGCAATTGCTGTATCGAACTTTGTAAGAATTGGAGAGCTGATTTTTTCATCACTTATAATTGCTATACAATTTGCAGTACCGCCGCGCATTTCCGGTCCGTAAGATGGCATCCAGCTAACTTCTTTATCTTCCATTACTCCGCTGTAGCAAAGAATTTGCCCCATCGAAAGAACACCTTGTCCGCCAAATCCGGCAATAATAATTTCTTCAGTCATTGTAATCTCCTAATCAGTTAGAAGGCTTTTTTATATCGCCAAGTGGATAAAAAGGAAGCATATTTTCTTCCAGCCATTTATTTGATTGCACCGGTGTCATCTTCCAGTTAGAAGGACAATTTGTTACTATTTCTACAAAACAAGTACCTTTGTTCAACTTCTGGTATTCAAAACTCTTTTTGATTGCCGCTTTAGCTTTACGAACATTCACAGGAGAATTAACCGCAGTTCTTGTTACAAAGTATGTTCCTGGTAGTTGCGCTACAAGCTCAGTAATCTTCAACGGATTTCCCATTGTAGCAACGTCTCTTCCAAGAGGAGAAGTTGTTGATTTCATTCCTACCAAAGTTGTTGGTGCCATTTGTCCGCCGGTCATTCCATAAATACCATTATTGATAAAAATGATAAGAATATTTTCGCCGCGATTACAAGTATGAATAGTTTCACCGGTTCCAATAGCTGCCAAATCACCATCACCTTGATAAGAGAAAACATATTTATCCGGCAATACACGTTTGATGCCGGTAGCAACAGCAGAGGCTCTACCATGTGCCGCACCGTTCATATCAATGTTCAAATAATTATAGGCAAGAACAGAACATCCAACAGGCGCTACGCCAACTGTATCTTTCTGAATATCTAATTCAGCAATTACTTCGGCAATAATTCTATGAGCAACACCGTGCCCGCAGCCCGGACAGTAATGCATTGTAGCGTCAGTAAGAGTTTCCGGTCTTTCGTAAACTAAATTTTCTTTGGTACAAACACTTTCTTCTGCAATCATTTGCTCAAAGTGTAAGTCATCTTCAACCGTCATAGTTTTTTCGTTCATACTAATTCTCCTACCAATTTTTCTTCAAGTTTAGCAAGAATTTCTTCCGGCGAAGGAATGATTCCTCCTTGTCTGCCATGAAATTCTACCGGTTTCTTTCCGTTAACACCAAGACGAACATCTTCAACCATCTGTCCGGCGTTCATTTCAACACTCATAAAACCTTTAACATTATCAGCAAGTTTATTTAGATCGGCATATGGGAAAGGATAAAGTGTAACCGGTCTGAATACACCGACTTTAATTCCCTTTTCCGCTGCTAAGTGAGCAGCCTTCTGACAAATACGGGCAACCAAACCATAAGCGACTAAAACAAAATCGGCACCTTCGCAATCAATCATTTCGGAACGAATTTCGTTAGCTTCTATTTTTCTGTACTTAGCTTGAAGACGTTGATTCCATTGCTCCATTACATCTGCTTGTAATGATAGAGTGTAAATAATATTTCTTTCTCTATCGGGAGTTTTGCCTGTACTACCCCATGGTTCATATTCGGTCTTTCTAGGTTTCTGTTCCGGCAAAAGAACTTTTTCCATCATTTGACCAAGTGCGCCATCGGTTAATATCATAACCGGATTGCGGTACTTGAAAGCAAGATCAAATCCTAGTCCAACAAAATCTACCATTTCTTGAACAGTTGAAGGAGCGAGAGTTAGAACTTTATAATCACCATGCCCGCCACCTTTAACAGCTTGAAAATAATCTGCTTGACCCGGCTGAATAGTTCCTAAGCCCGGACCGCCTCTTTGCACATTAACAAGTAAGCAAGGAACTTCGCCACAAGCTATGTAAGAAATTCCTTCTTGCATTAAACTCATTCCCGGACTTGAAGAAGAAGTCATAACTCTTTTTCCAGTTCCGGCAGCGCCATAAACCATATTGATTGAAGCGACTTCGCTCTCAGCTTGAAGTACAACCATTCCGGTTCTTGCAGTAGCTTCATTGCTGAGGTATTCCAGAACTTCCGATTGAGGAGTGATTGGATAACCAAAGTA
>DAIEQT010000351.1 GCA_027347545.1 Ignavibacteria bacterium
TTGGTAAAGAAAGATTTTGAAAGATTGGTTAAAAAGATTATTGAGTTAAGCTAGTAGCTAATATTGAAGCAGCAGTTACAATTGCCGTTTCACTTCTTAAACGGTTTTCCGTCAGTTTTACTTTCAACTCTTCACTCATCACTCTACACTCTTCACTCGTAAAGCCTCCTTCGGGACCAAAAAGGAAGTAGTGATTAGTTATTGGTGATTGGTGATTTGATACCAAGTAGTTTTGCAAAGTATCATTAGCATTTTGATCGAAGAAGATTTTTTTTCCCTCCAATTCATTAATCTCTTTCACTGATTTACAATACTTCACAATAGGAAGCCATGCGCTGAGAGATTGTTTCATTGCGGCAAGAAGAATCTTTTGCCAGCGGTCTAGCTTTTCCCCTTTTGCTACTGTTCGCTGAGAATCGAACACGATGAAGTTTGTTATGCCAAGCTCAACACATTTCTCCAATGCAAATTCAAACCGGTCAGCACTTCTTAATCTAGGAATGCAAAAAGTAATATTGGAAAAATGATTGAGATAACTTGTTGAAGAGATAATTCTTGCAACTAAACTTTTCTTATCAAACCGTTCAATTTCTGTTTTGTAGATAACACCTTTTCCATCGGTTACAAAGATTTCATCCCCAATCTTATGGCGCATTACATCTTTTATGTGGTGGAATTCCTCATCAACAATCTCAATGAAATTGCCAGCCACATTTGGCGAGAAGTAAAGTTCAACGTCAGAAAGAAAAGTGCTCATTTAATACCTTTAATAACAATTGGCGAATTTTATACGTGCAACAACAACTCACAAAAATTTCTCGAATTCTCGAAACAAAAATAACTCATCCAAACGAAATTGAATCTTCATATTGAAAAGTATTCTCTATTTCTCGTTTTCAAAGCTTGCTGCAAGAGAATAGAACGCCGGAGTTTGAAGTAGTTTTAGAATTTTTTAAGGTTTATTTTTTTTGCAGTTGTTTTCGTCGCGCCATAAAATTCTTCTTTAGACATTCCGGATTGTTCTATCATGGATTTAATAAGAAAATAATCATAAGGTGATGAGTGAATATCTACTGTTACTTTGTGAAGTGTTCCATTAATTTGCCCCTCATATTGCTCGTGGCTGCCTCTTTGAGCCATTTTCTCAAATCCTCTGTTCATCAATATCGATATTACTTCAGAATAGGTAAGCGGTGGATACCTTTTAGGCAAATCTCAAACTCCCCGAGTTAGTATCAAAAATACCGGTATCATTCTTAACTTTTTTGAACGGTTTTACTTTTGGCATGTACCATTGTAGTCTATAGCTCAAAGAAGCTTTTCTGAAATATTTTTTTGATGCTAGTTCCTCGGGTGTAAAGCTTGTCAAATATAATATCGCCGAATCCATATCTTTTTCTTGAAGATGCTTCAATGTATTAGCCCTATTTGCAATATTTGTCTCTAGACAAATAGAGTAATATCTCCCGTTGCTTTTAAAAACCATAAAGCGTAATTGAATGGATATACCTTCCAATTTACGTTCCATTTTAGACCTTTCCTTTTATTGCATTATCGAAGAACACAAACACAATTTATATGACAAATTTCCGCTCTAAACAGATTACACATCACTTGACAAAAAACAAGCGAATCTTCACACCAATTCTACCTTTACAAATTGTAAATGTCAATATTTTTTAAACGCTCTTAGCCACCGTCTGGGTGTAATTTGGCACTTTTCATAGCTCTTATATTAAAAAGAAAAACCGGTTGCAAAGACTACCTCTCCATTTCCAAGTTCATTAATCGCATATACTAATCTAAATGCTTGGTAAGGCAAGAGCAAGAATGTTAATCCAAAGCCGTAGCCGGAATAAAACTTTTTCAGAATCAACGACCGCCCGTTTTCGAAAACTGTTCCTGCATCCGCAAAAATGTTAAAATGAATGCCAATGCGCGCCGATGTTAAACTTTGAGGAATTAGCGGGAGTTTTATACTAACATTCCATTCATCTAAAAGTGGATAACTTAGCTCTACAGAAGTTAGAATTGCATTGTGCCCTTCAACAAAATCGTTATTGTGCCCTCTAATTTTTTCAGAATAACCCAAATAGGCGTAATCATAAAACGGAACTTGCCTTCCAAATGTTCTTTTGTGGAAAAATCTAAGCTTGCTGGAAAACTCACCTGCTAGAGTCTGATAGCCACGTAAATCAAGTTCAAAAATATTGTAGTTAATATTATCAACAGCAAATCCTCTGTGCATATAATTCACCAAAGAATAAAATCCGTCTTGGGAATAAAGTTTAAGGTCACGCGAATCATAAAAATGATATAGACTTACACTAGGTAGATGATCTATTAATTTACCAGAAGCTGTTATTGCACCAATGGGTTTCGTTTTAGCTTCCCTATAATTGAAAGATAGAGAGCCGCCAATTAGATTGAACTGGTTTAATCGCTTCCATATTCCAATTGAACCATTGATAACTCTGTACGAGAAATTACCTTTGTTTAACCGCTCGGCTGCTTTATTCCTATTGTTGAAATTGATATAACCGGCATAAACTGAAAAGCCAATATCTTCATCGTACAACAAAGCCGGGTTCTCATATTTCATGGAAAAATATTTATCATATCCGAGTCCAAATGTTGTATGAAGAGTTTCGTTTCTGCCCCGAAAATTTTTCAACAGAAAGTCTATTCCGTATGTAAGCTTTTTTATTGAGTTGTTTTGAGTGTACCAAAAAGGAATTGGGTATAAATACCATGCTTCGGTTACATCAATTACAAGAATATTTTTTCTTTCGATGCTCTCAATAAATAACTCTACACGGTTAAAAAGCGTTAAGCTAAAAATTCTTTCTTTGTTGAAGTGTAGTTTTTTGTTATCAACTGTATCCCCAACTCCAAAGGTTAACTCGCGTAGGATGATAAAATCTTCGGTTGTTTTATTTCCTCTGATTTCAATAGAATCAACTTTGACGGGCTCAGAGAGCTTGGCAGTAAGCGAATCTTGTTGGGTTTGAGAAATACTGATGAGATTGAACAGAAATAAAAATGCTAATAATAAAATCGTTCTCATCAGCTTAGTATTTTAGAAAGCTTTGCATAGATTGTGATAAACAGCTATGCACTTATCTTGAATTGTCTGAATGCCTTTCTCTATAACCGGCTTTACTGCTTCGTCATTTCTAACACCTTGTTGCAGCCAGAGTGCTTTCGGATTTACCGAAAGCACATCTGCAATTATCTCCGGAATAGTTTCAGAACGACGGAATACGTTAACAATATCAATTTCAAAAGGAACATCTTTAAGATTAGCATAAACATCAAATCCGCCGGCTTTCTTTATCATTGGGTTTACACCAACAAC
>DAIEQT010000357.1 GCA_027347545.1 Ignavibacteria bacterium
AACTTTGCTTGCAATGTATTGCCCGCGAATTGCAACCGATTTTACTTCTTCTTGTTTCATCGGACGAAAAGATTGTATCACTTTTAAGATTTCATTTCGGATTGAATCGGCTTCAAGTGAAGTAGGCGGTTCCATAGCAACTAAGGCTACAATTTGGAGAAGATGATTCTGAACCATATCGCGCAGTGCGCCGGATGATTCGTAATAGCCGCCGCGACCTTCAACGCCAATGCTTTCGGCAGATGTAACTTCAACGTGGTCTATAAAATTTCTATTCCATAACGGTTCAAAAATTCCATTTGAAAATCTTGTAACCAAAAGATTCTGAACAGTTTCTTTGCCGAGGTAATGATCAATTCTGTAAATCTGATTTTCGTTCCAAGAATCTAAAATTTCTTGCTTGAGTTTCTCAGCCGAAACAAGATCGTAGCCAAACGGCTTTTCAATTATTAACCTTTTCCAGCCGCCGCTTTCATCGTTTAGTTTGTGCGCCGCAAGATTTTTTGGAATTACACCATAAAGATATGGCGGTGTGGATAAGTAGTAAATCGCATTGCCGGAAATTTGGTGTTTAACACGCAACTCTTGAAGCCGCTTCTTCAAAGTTCCATAATCATTTACATCTTCTGTGTTAACGGATTGATAGTAAACTTTATTGAGAAACTCATCTTCTTTGGTATGGTCTTCAATCTCTCGGAATTCTTGCAAAGCAAGTTTCATGTTCCGGCGGAAAGCTTCATCATCCAAATTAGTTCTTGAAACGCCAAGCAGAGCAAAACTATCAGGCAGTAAATTTTGAACAAACAAAGAATAGATTGCCGGAATTAACTTACGCTTAGTTAAATCGCCCGAAGCACCAAAGATTACAAATATGTGGTCTGCTGGTTTATTCATTTAAAGCTCTTCTTAATATTAATACTTTGTTCAGTAACTAAGTTCACAATTACTTGGCGCAAAATTAGATAAAATTTTACTTTTCAAGTCAGCTGGGGTCAAATTCTCTTTCCTTGATAACCCAAGCCAATTTTTCGTAATTTTCCGCACAATTTTTAACTAATCTAAGAAGACAATGAAATATCCCTTTCCAGAGATCGAAACCAAGTGGCAAAAGTTTTGGGAAGAAAATAAAGTTTACAAAACCGATTTAACCGACGATGAGAAAAAACTCTACTGTTTGGTAATGTTCATTTATCCATCCGGCGCAAAACTGCATTGCGGGCATTGGTATAATTACGGTCCAACTGATTCTTGGGCGCGCATGAAAAAACTGCAAGGCTACAACGTTTTTGAACCGATGGGCTACGATGCGTTCGGTCTTCCGGCAGAAAATTTTGCTATCAAAACGGGCGTGCATCCTAAAGACAGCACAATGAAGAACATTGCAGACATCCGCGAAATGCTAAAGAGGATGGGAACGATGTATGATTGGGATGCCGAGTTAATGACTTGCGTTCCGGAATATTATAAATGGAATCAGTATTTGTTTTTGCAGTTATACAAACGCGGATTAGCTTACAGAAAAAATGCACCGGTAAACTGGTGTCCATCTTGTCAAACTGTGCTTGCTCGCGAGCAAGTTCATGGCGAAGGAGAATGTGAACGCTGCGGAACAACAGTTGAACAGAAAAACTTAACCCAATGGTTTTTTAAGATTACCCAGTATGCCGATGAATTACTTGACGGCTTAAACAAAATTGACTGGCCCGAAAAAACCAAGTTGATGCAGACAAACTGGATCGGCAGAAGTTTCGGAACAGAAGTTGAATTCAAGATTGAAGGACACGATGATAAATTAACTGTGTTTACTACTCGTCCCGATACATTGTTCGGCGTTACTTATGTTGTACTCGCGCCGGAAAAAGAATTAGTGCAAAAAATTACCAAACCGGAATTCAAAGCCGGTGTTGATAAATACATCGAGCAGACAAAACTTCTGACAGAAGTTGATAGAACTTCAACGGTAAAAGAAAAAACCGGGGTCCCAACCGGAGCGTATGCAATAAATCCGGTTAATGGTGAGCGTGTTCCAATTTGGGTTGCTGATTATGTTCTTGCAACATACGGAACCGGTTATGTAATGGCAGTTCCTGCTCACGATGAACGCGATTTTGAATTCGCTAGAAAGTTTGATCTCCCGATTCGTAAAGTAATTTTGCAAGTAGGAACAGATGTAAATGCGGAATTAACAGAAGCGTTTACAGAAGTTGGAACGATGGTCAATTCCGGTAAATATGATGGAATGAATTCTGACCTGGGAATTGATAAAGTTACAGAAGATTTATCAGCACAAGGATTAGGAAAGAAAACGGTTAACTACCGTTTGCGCGATTGGCTGATTTCCCGTCAGCGTTATTGGGGAACACCAATTCCAATAGTTCATTGCGAACACTGCGGCGAAGTTCCGGTTCCAGAAGAGCAGCTTCCGGTTGTGCTTCCATACGAAGCCAACTTTAAATCGGAAGGTGGTTCTCCGCTTGCCGGCAATATGGATTTTGTTAACACGACTTGTCCTAAATGCGGCGCTCCGGCAAAACGGGATGCCGATACAATGGATACGTTTGTTGATTCGTCCTGGTATTACTTGCGTTATCCTAATCCAAATTTCAGCGAAGGAATGTTCGATACAAAACTCGGCAATGCTTGGACTCCGGTAGATATGTATGTTGGAGGCGCTGAACACGCAACGATGCATTTGCTCTACGCACGCTTCATTCATAAAGTTTTGCGCGATATTGGTTTGGTTAACAGCGATGAACCATTTAAGAAATTAATTCATCAAGGAACGATTACAAACAATGGCGCAAAGATGTCTAAGTCGAAGGGAAACATTGTTAATCCCGATGACTTTATTGTGAATGTTGGCGCAGATGTTTTCAGAATGTATTTGATGTTTATGGG
>DAIEQT010000363.1 GCA_027347545.1 Ignavibacteria bacterium
TCCAAATCATTTTTCACGTTATCCTTGTAAGCGGCAATTCCAAGAACAATATTTCTTCCGTAAGAATTTGCGGTCCATTCTTTTGCCAGAATGTCAAATCGCGGATTTTCATCAATGCCCCAATAAATTTGCGGCGCTAAATAATCTACGATGCCGCGCTTAAGCCATTCGCGGGAATCCTGATATACTTCAGTACGACCTTCCCAGCCATTAATACCATTAACATTTTGGTAGATGCCGATAGGTGCAGCGCCAACTTTGACATACTGTTTGATGGCTTTAATTTTATTATAGATTTGTGCAACCGCATCTGTTATATTATTTCTGCGCCAATCGTCAATTGGTACTCCGCCGCCATATTTTTCGTAGGATAGATGATCATCAAAATTTTTGCCGGGATAGCGGATATAATCTAAATGAACGCCGTCAATGTCGTAGTTCTCAACCATTTCTAAAATCAGATCTGTCAGATAACTTCTTACTTCCGGCAAACCGGGATCGAGCCACAGAGATTTTTGTCCATCACGTACATCTTCAACAATCCATTCCGGTTTTTTCTGAGAAAGATGATTTTTACTTTTGAGAACCACTTGTTCTGTTCCGTTATAAACTAAACAAGCATTCACCCAAGCATGAATTTCGAGTCCGTGCTTATGAGCTTGTTCAACAGCATATTTTAGCGGATCGTAGCTTGCGTTTCCATCAACTTCACCTGTTATGTATTGAGAAAGCGGCTCAAAGGAAGAATTGAACATAACTGTTCCGTTACTTCTTACTTGAAAGTAAACAGTGTTAAAGTTTTTTGTTTTGAGATCATCAAAAATTTCCGACAGAGCTTTCTTTTGCTTTTCAGCATTGTAGCTCGGCGGCGGCCAATCCAAGCGGTGGTTAGTTGCAAGCCAAACAGCGCGTGTTTCTCTTTCAACTTGAGAGAAGACAAATGACGAGAATAATAAAAGTATTACAAGTAGAGCTTTTAATTTCATGCGAATTAGATAAAATGACAAATGCCATCTTCAAGCGATTGTATTACCAACTCCTTCTCTGCTTCTACATCTAAATATAAAACGCCCGGCGATGATAGAAGAACAAACTTAATTTTTCCTTCCCTTCCCTTTTTATCGCGAAGCATAATCTTGTAGATGGTTTCTATGTTGCATTTGTCTATAGTGATTTTGTCTTGCAAGAGCAGAGGCAGCGCGAGATACTCTACAAGCTTTTCAGCACTAAGTATTCCTTTGAAATGCGATAAGTAGAGCACGCACACCAAACCAACAATAACCGCTTGCCCGTGTTTAATTTTATGTTCTTGCTCAACTTCAATTGCGTGCGCAAAAGTATGACCGAGATTCAGAATTTTACGAAGTCCACTTTCCATTTCATCAGCTTGAACAACTGACGCTTTCATGTTTACGCATGCTTCAATTGTCTTTGTAATTTGACGCGGGTTCAATTTCAAAATCTGTTTTAGTTCTTTGCTCACTATTGAGTAAAACTTTTCATCGCCTAAGAATGCGTACTTCATTATCTCGCCAATGCCGCAAACGACTTCTTCTTCGCGTAAACTTTTTAGGAATGATGTATCAGCTAAAACAAACTCCGGCTGATAAAATGTACCGATCAGATTTTTTGTTTTACCATAATTAATGCCGGTCTTTCCACCTACTGAACTATCAACTGCCGCCAAGAGTGTTGTTGGTACTTGTACAAACTGAACACCCCGGCTGAATGTGGAAGCTACAAAGCCAACAATATCGCCGGTTATTACGCCGCCGATTGCAATAATCAATGTATCGCGCCCAAAATTATTTTTGATTAAGCAATCGTAGAGTTCTTCAACGGATTTGCTGCTCTTGCTCTTTTCGTTTGCTATGAACTCAACCACAACCACCTTGCGCATCTTCTCGGTAATAATATTTTTGATTTTCTTGAGATGATATCCAAGCACGTTTTCATCTACAACAATGAAAACGTTTTTGTGAAGACCGCTCTTTTCAATCAGAGATGGTAATTGTTCTAAGATATTGTTACCAACGTAAACCGGGTAACTTTTAGACGAGGCTTTTACTTCAATTTTTTTCATGGAATACGTACTTAATTTTTTTTGCGATTCTGTCAACTGTTTGTCCCAACGGAGTTACTTCCGTATCTATTATTATATCAGCGCGCTCATAAACTTCGCGGCGCTTATCTAACAATTCTTTTATGCGCTTCAAAAAATCTTCTTCGGAGTGATTGCCGAGAACCAAATCACGGAATATTGGTCTATCGGTTTTGTGTTTTAATCTCTTATACAAAGTAGCCGGCGAAACTTTCAGATAAATTATTTTCCCTGAATTCCTCATCATATCAAAATTTTTTTCATTAGTAATCGTTCCACCGCCAAGGGAAATCAAAATCTTGTTTTTTTGCGCAAGCTTGTTTAGGATTTTAGATTCAGCTTCGCGGAAATATTGTTCGCCATGTTTTTCAAATATATCAACTACGGCTAAATTTTCCTCGGCTTCTATTTCTCTATCAAGATCATAGAACTCCAACCCAAGTACGTTGGCAAGTATCGGTCCAATTGTACTTTTACCGCTTGTCATAAATCCGGTTAAATAAATTCTCATTTTGCGGGAATGCTATGTTTTCGGGCTTAATATACTTAATCTGAAAAGAAAATAAGAGTTGTGTTAAAAAAATTGTGAAGAAGAAAGTTGCCATACAAAAAAAATCCCGCCGGAGCGGGATTAACTTTTTATCTAAAGAATAAGTAGCGGTTATCAACTATATCCGCTTCTTTCTTTAGCTGCTCAACCCATTGAGAGAGATAAACATTTTTCTTGTTAGCAATTAAATCTTTCTTAATTGCTTCTTTAGCAGCGTTGAAGGCATTTTGATCAAACTGTGTTTTTGATTTTACTTTGATCAAATAAGCATTTGTTCTTCCTTTTACAGGTTGTGTCCACTTGTTTAAGTTGGCTTTGTAAGCTGCTTCGGTAAAACCAAATTCACGTCCGAGCGTTCCAACCGTTCCTGCGGTAGTAAATTCAACAGTTGTATCAACTTCGGCAGATGCCCAAACCGTTTTAGCAACATTTCCATCGCCGTTATCGCCAATTTGATTTCTGATCTGTTTAGCAATCGCCATTGCTTTTTCAAGCTTCTTTAGTGAAGTAACGGCTCCTTTAACAGTTTCCTTTACTTCATCAAAAGGTTTCATTCCAGGTTTAATTTCCTCTGAGACCATAGCAACAACATAGCCAGCCGGTAGTCTAAAGACATCACTCACTTCGCCTACACTGTTTTCGAACGCCCACTTAACAAGGGCGCGGTTCATTCCTAGTCCTGGAATTGCTGCTGCTTCTTCGTTAAATGGCGGCGTTTCAATAATTTCATATTTCATCACTTTTGCTTCGGATTCAAATCCGTTCTCTTTTGCTATATAAGAGAAATCTGCGCCATCTTGATAAACTTTTTCTGTAGTTGTAGCAGAAGTTTGAATTTTGTTAACAATTTTTTCCACAACAAAATCTTGGTTTGATCTTCCGGTCACTTTGATAATGTGATAACCAAATTGAGTTTTAATTGGTTTTTGAACTACACCAACGCTTCCACCGAAGCAAGCTTTTTCAAACTCCGGAACCATTTGTCCTTTACCAAACCATCCGAGGTCGCCGCCTTGTGGAGCACTGCCGTCTTGAGATTTAGTTCTTGCGACTGCCGCAAAGTCTGCACCTTTTGCAACTTCATTATAAATAGCATCAATCTTCTTCTTGTCTTCAGCATCGTTTCCGGTAAGGCGTATTAAAATATGAGAAGCGCGTACCTGATCATTCTTAGCGTTTGTTTTGTTAACCAGTTTATAAACTACATAACCTTCAAAAGTGGCAACCGGACCAATAATATCTCCAACGTTTCCTCTAACTAAAAGATCGCGGGCTTCTGTTGGTAAAGAGGCTAAACCAACTGTGTCCCTTCTGTACGGCTGTTCGGAATAGCTTTGCACGTAACTTTTAAATGAAGCTGTATCACCTTTAAGTTTCTTTACCACATCATCAAGTCCGTTTTTAATCATAACAGAATCGCCTTGAGATGCCTGGCGGCGGAACATTACATATTTAATTTTTCTTTGATTTTCTATTTTAAAATCTTCCGCGTGTTCATCGTAATACTTTCTCATATCGGCATCGGTAACTTTAACATCAGTATCCGGTACAGTGTTAGCGTCTATCTTAATGTAATTAGCTTTCATTTTGATGTTCTGCTTTACATAAGTATCGTAAGCTTCGGATTCCGTTGCACCAATTGAAGCAAATAAATAATTCTGCAATTTTTGTTGTGTTAACTGTTGTTTGATTTGCTGTTCTAAACCGATTACTATTTGCTTGTTACGCGGATCTTGCATCGCTCTTTCATACTCTTGCCGCTTGAATACACCTGTAGAATCAGTAAACTGTCTCTTTAGCTGTTCCGGAGGATTAGCACCCAAAATAGCTTCTCTAACTTCATCATCAGAGATAACGATGCCAAATTCTTTAATCTTCTTGTCAATCAATTTTAAGGTAACCATTTGGTCCCATACTTGA
>DAIEQT010000373.1 GCA_027347545.1 Ignavibacteria bacterium
TGCAACCGACGCTGCAAGATCGCTAAAGTTGAAAAGCTGAATTAGTCATGACTAAAATCATTAGTTCATTATAGTCTTATTACCCCACGCTTAAGTGTTGGGTTAATGCAATCCATATATAAGAGGGCTTTAGCCCAAGAAAATATGAAGCCTTTTTGCATTTAAAAAATAGTTTCTTAAATTTGCGGTAGAAATTTGAGACAAAAATGAATTCTACAATACATGCGCATCATACACATCATCTTAATCCTCACAGAGGTGCCGGTATTCTTTAAATAAAATTGAAGATAGATTAAATTAACCCCGGCGCGTTCCGGGGTTTTTCGTTTTAAAGGAAAATAATATGTTAAATGGAAATTTAAGATTGGCAGTGCAGAAGAAAGGAAGATTGACGGACAAGTCTCTTCAGCTTCTGAAAAACAGCGGATTGGATATTGAAGAATATTCAGAACGCCTGGTAATCTCTGCGCGTAACTACGAACTGGATTTGCTATTCCTTCGTGATGATGACATTCCGGAGTATGTGCAAGATGGCGTTGCCGATATTGGAATCGTTGGCGAAGACATAATTTTTGAGAAACGCGCAGATGTAAAAATTATTCGTAAGCTTGGTTATGGTAAATGCCGGTTGGCACTTGCTCTGCCGGAAACCAAACACCTTGATAATCTTGAAGAGCTAAATGGACAACGGATTGCAACTTCTTTCCCGCACATACTGCAGAATTTTTTGGATAAAAATAATCTGAAAGCTAAAATTGTTGAGATCAGCGGTTCTGTTGAAATTGCCCCATCGCTAGGCGTTGCTGATTACATTTGCGATCTTGTTTCAACCGGAAACACACTTAAACTCAACAAGCTAAAGAAATCGTTCGATGTGTTTGAATCGCAAGCTGCTCTGATAGCTGGCAATAATCTTGAAAATGATGAGACCAAAAATGCTATCCTTCAAAACTTTCTATTCAGAATTGATTCGGCACTCAAAGCAAAAACTTCTAAATATTTAATGATGAACGCGCCGATAGAATCACTAGATTCGATTAAATCAATTCTGCCTTCGCTTAAAAGCCCAACAGTTGTGCCGCTTGCGGAATCTAGCATGGTTGCGGTTCATGCGGTTATTCCTGCTGATGAATTCTGGAATATTTTCAACGACTTAAAAGAAGCCGGCGCTTCCGGCATTTTGTTATTACCAATAGAGAATATGATTTTATGAAAACCTACGTAGCTAAGAGTTTATCTGATAAGAAACTTGCCCGACTTTTCACCCGACCAGCCGGAGAGAATGAGAAAATTGCTGAAATTGTAAAAACAATTTTGAGAGATATAAAAGCTTATGGTGATAAATCTGTTGTGGCTTATGCCCAAAAGTATGATGGCGCAAAAAAGAAAAATCTTCTTGTCTCGAAATCAGAAATTGCTGAAGTGGCAAAACAAATTGAACCAGAATTAAAGAAAGCTATTGACTTAGCGGTACGCAACATTAAATCGTTTCACTCAAAGCAAAAGCCAAAAAGTTATTCTGTTGAAACAATGCCTGGCGTAAAGTGTGAACGAAAGTTTTTACCGATAGAAAATGTTGGTTTGTACATCCCCGGCGGAAGCGCTGTTCTGTTCTCGACAATGTTGATGCTTGGAATTCCCGCTAAACTGGCTGGAAGCAAAAGGATTGTGGTTTGCAGTCCAATAAAGGATAAGCTAGAACCAGCGCTTGCATATGCAGCGCGATCGGTTGGCGTTGATGAGTTTTACAATATCGGCGGTGCGCAAGCAATTGGAATGCTAGCTTACGGAACAAAAACTGTTCAGAAGGTTGATAAAATATTTGGACCGGGCAATCAATTTGTAACTGCAGCAAAATCTTTAGTTAGCAATGATCCAAAAGGATGTTTGATTGATATGCCAGCCGGACCGAGTGAAGTGTTAGTAATTGCAGATGAAACAGCCAGCGCTTCTTTTGTTGCCGCTGATTTGCTTTCACAAGCAGAGCATGGAAGTGACTCGCAAGTTATTTTGCTTACAACAAGTGAAAAATTTGCTGCCGAAGTAGTGAATGAAGTTACGGCTCAGTTAGAAAAACTTCCAAGAAGTAAAACCGCAAAGCAATGTTTGGAGAACTCATTCATATTAATTGTTGATACAGTTGAAGAAGCAATTTATCTCTCGAACGATTACGCGCCGGAACATTTGATTATTAACGTGGCAAATGCTGAAAAGTATCTGAGCAAAATTCAAAATGCCGGTTCTGTATTTGTCGGTGCTTATTCACCGGAAAGTGTTGGCGATTATGCAAGCGGAACTAATCACTCACTGCCAACATACGGTTACGCTAAAGCAATTGGCGGCGTGAGTGTTGAATCATTCATGAAAGCAATTACGTTTCAGAAACTTTCCAAGAAAGGTTTACAAAACATTTCTCAGACAGTAATTAAAATGGCAGAAGCAGAAAAATTAGATGCACATGCAAACGCAGTAAAAGTGAGATTGAAAAAATGAACATTGAAAAACTTGTTAGACAAAACATTCTAAATTTGAAGCCGTACACTTCGGCAAGAGAATCGCACTTGGATGGAATTTTACTCGACGCAAATGAGAACTCTCTCGGCAGTGTGGTTACTTATGATTCGTTGGAACTTAACCGCTATCCAGACCCAAACCAAAGAGCGCTGAGAAAAGCTGTATCGGAATTGATTTCCGTCCCGCAAGGAAATTTATTCTTCGGCGTTGGCTCGGATGAAATAATTGATTTGTTCGTAAAGATATTTTGCCATCCGCGGCAAGATGAAGTTATAATCTGTGAACCTACTTATGGAATGTACCGCGTTTGCTGCGATACAAATGATGTTGCCGTAAAAAATGTTCCGCTTGATTCAAACTATGACATTGATTTGGAAGCTATGAAGAATGCAGTTACTGAGAAGACGAAACTCATATTCCTATGCTCGCCGAACAATCCAAGCGCAAATTTACTAAACAAGGAAAAAATTATTGATCTCGCAAAAACAAAAGAAGTTATGATTGTAGTTGACGAAGCTTATATTGATTTCACGAACCAATCCGGACTTGCGCAAGAAGCTGCTTCAATGCCAAACATTGCAGTCATGAGAACATTCTCGAAAGCGTGGGGAATGGCTGGAGTTCGCTGCGGTTATAGCATCGCATCGGATTTTATCACAAAAATCCTTTTCAAAGTGAAAGCACCATACAACATCAGCAAGTTAACGTCAGATTTCATTTTACGATCAATAGCCAACAAAACGAAGTATGAAAGCTTTGTTTATCAGATTGTGAGTGAAAGAGGAAGAGTTGCCACTGAATTAAGCGGAATCAAAAAAGTAAAGAAAGTGTTAACTTCGGATGCCAATTTTATCTCGTTTGTAGTTGACGAACCAAAAACTGTCTTTTCTTATCTGGAAAGCAAGGGAATAATCATCCGCGATAGAAGCAACCAATTCAATTTTGATGGCTGCTTGCGTGTTTCAATTGGTACCGCAGAAGAGAACAATAAATTTTTAACAGAATTAAAAAAAACTTTATCATGAAAACGAAAAGAATTGCACAACATAACCGGAAGACGAAAGAAACCGATATCAAAATAAAAATTAATCTTGACGGCTCCGGCAAAAGTAAAATTAAAACCGGAATCGGTTTTTTCGATCACATGCTTGAACAGCTTGCAAAACATTCCAACACAGACATTACAATTTCAGTTAAAGGCGATCTTCACATTGATGAGCACCACACGGTTGAAGATGTAGGTATTACGCTCGGTGAAGCAATTAGTTTAGCGCTCGGCGATAGAAAAGGAATTGAGCGTTACGGTTTCATGCTTCCGATGGATGACGCGCTAGCTCAATGCGCGATTGACCTTGGTGGGCGTTCATACCTCGCATTCAATTGTGAATGGAAGAGAGAAATGGTCGGCGAATTCCCAACAGA
>DAIEQT010000376.1 GCA_027347545.1 Ignavibacteria bacterium
ATCGTATAATGAATATGGCGACGTTCTACCGGAAACAATTGTGTTTCCTTTGTAGAGTTTCATCTTAACCATTCCGGTTACTTTTTCTTGTGTCTTATCAATAAACACTTGCAAAGCTTCACGAAGCGGCGAAAACCACAAGCCATTGTAAATTAAGTTTGCATACTCTTGAGAAATGTGAGTTTTGTAGTGAGCCACTGCTTTATCTAAAGTTATTCTTTCCAATTCCTTGTGTGCGGCGTGTAAAATCATTCCGGCTGGTGCTTCATAAACTTCGCGCGATTTAATTCCAACCAATCTGTTCTCAATCATATCAATTCTGCCAATTGCGTTTCTTCCACCGATTTTATTCAATTCCTTAACAAGCGCAACACTTTCCATTGCAACACCATTCAACGCAACCGGAATTCCTTTTTCAAAATCTATCGTAACGTATTCGGCAACATCCGGCGCTTGCTCAGGTGAAACAGTATGCTGGTATGCGTCTGCTGGTGGTTCTACCATTGGATCTTCCAGTACACCGCACTCAATCGCAGTTCCCCAAATGTTTTCATCAATTGAGTAAGGATTTTCTTTTGTTACTAAAACCGGAATGTTATGTTTTGCTGCGTAATCAATTTCTTCTTCACGGCTTTTGAATTCCCAAGTTCTAAGCGGGGCTAAGTTTTCCAAATCCGGTGCGAGCGCGCCGACGGCAACTTCAAAACGTACTTGATCATTTCCCTTTCCTGTGCATCCGTGAGCTACCATGTTTGCGCCTTCTTTGCGGGCTATATCTACAAGGCTTTTTGCAAGCAGTGGTCTGCCGATTGAGCAAGCCATCGGATATGTTTCTTCATACATAGCACCCGCACGCAATGCAGGGAAGACATAATCATCAATAAATTCTTTTGTTAAATCCAGTATGTAAGATTTAGAAGCCCCGGATTTTAATGCTTTTTCTTCCAGACCAATAAGTTCTTTAGTCTGTCCTAAGTTTCCGGTAAACGTAATTATCTCGGCATCATAATTTTCTTTAAGCCATTTCACCATTACTGATGTATCAAGTCCGCCGGAGTATGCTACTACTATTTTGTTCTTTCCCATTATTTTATTCCTAAAATATTTTTTAGTTGATTAATAGTTTTTTCAATTGTTTTTGTTGAGCGAGGAATTACAATTATCGTATCGTCGCCGGCTAAAGTTCCAATGCTTTCGGTTAGCGCGCTTTTATCTAAGAATAACGCAACACCTTGCGCTCTACCTGGAAAAGTCTTTATTACAACCAACGACTCGTTGGATATAATAGAAACAACTTCTTCCGCGACATGAAGTTTAAGAGCTGGTTCATCTCCCGTTGCATTAATTTTATAGGTAGCACCTTTTGCTGTTGGAACGCGTCCAACTCCTAGTTCAGTTAAATCTCGTGATAGCGTTGCCTGCGTAACTTTAATTCCATTTTGTTTCAAAACTTTTACAAGCTGTGTCTGATTATAAATCTCTTGAGAAGAAATAATAGATTTAATTATTACATGTCGTTTGTGAATGTCTTCTAATTTCTTACTCATTTGTTCCTCTTCGATTTTTGTTTTTGAGTTTTATCATTCGCTTACTATTTCCGTACCGATACCTTCTTTGGTAAAGATTTCCAGCAATAGCGCGTGTTCTACTCTTCCATCAATTATATGAACTTTTTGTACACCGGATTCAAGTGCGGCAAGAGCAGATTCCACTTTAGGAATCATCCCGCCGCTTATATTTCCGTCG
>DAIEQT010000359.1 GCA_027347545.1 Ignavibacteria bacterium
GCTTTGGTTTCCAAACTCACTAGGAATAATATTTCATTTTTTCCAAGCGTTCAAGTTAAATATAAAGCTATTTTATGCGGACAATCATTTCAATTTCAACCGGTGCATTTAAAGGTAATTCGCTAACACCAACAGCGCTTCTTGCATGTTTTCCTTGCTCACCAAATACCTGTACTAAAAACTCAGAAGCTCCATTAGCAATTTTCGGCTGTCCGCTAAACCCGTTTGATGAATTCACAAAGACAGTCAATTTTACAATTTGCTCAATCCTCTCAAGATCACCAATAACACTTTTCACTGCGCTTAGACAGTTAACCGCGCTTTGGCGAGCGCAGAGAATTACAGTTTCTTCGGAGACAGTTTCAACGACTTTTCCTTCAGCTATCAGTTTACCATCTTTCATCGGCAACTGCCCGGAAGTATAAACCAGATTTCCAGAAATTTGCGCCGGAATGTAAGCAGCTAGCGGCTTTGGCGCCGTTGGTAATTCATGCCCAATTATCTCTTTGATTTTCTCTTCGAACATTTTCATCTCCTATTTTTGGATGTAAATATATTCATTTTATCATTCTTGCTCGTAATCGTAATCTTAATCTTGATCATACAATTGAAAGAAAAAACGAGGGTGAACAAGAGCATGAGCACGAAAAGAGAAACCTTCGCTACTTTTTTTTAAATACTTATACAGTTGATTTTCATGTTTTACTTTTAACGAATAGATCAATGGCTTATCTTTGCACACAAACAAAGGAGAAGTAATGGTCGGCGAAAAATTTCAGAAGCTTTACGAGATTATGAGAAAATTACGTGAAGAATGCCCTTGGGATATGGAACAGACGCACGATTCTATTAAAGCTGCTACGCTTGAGGAAACTTACGAATTGATTGAAGCCATTGACCAGAAGGATTATCAAGAACTTAAAGCTGAACTTGGTGATTTGCTTCTCCACATTGTTTTCCATTCGGCTATTGGCGAAGACAATAAAACGTTTAACACAGAACAAGTAATTGATTCGATTACCGAAAAGCTTATCCGCCGCCACCCGCACGTTTTTGGTGATGTTGAAGTTAAGGACACAAAAGAAATTTTGAAAAACTGGGAAGAAATAAAACTCAGCGAAGGTCGCGATTCGGTTTTAGAAGGTGTTCCAAAGCAATTACCCGGTTTAGCCCGCGCTTACCGCTTGCAAGAAAAAACTTCCAAAGTTGGTTTCGATTGGGAAAAGAAAGCAGATGTTTGGAAAAAAGTGATTGAAGAAATTGAAGAGATGCATGAAATGGAAGCCGAAGGAAACATGCCTAAACTTGAAGAAGAGTTTGGTGATGTGTTTTTTGCTCTTACAAACTATGCACGTTTCCTAGGAATTAATCCAGAAAATGCTCTTCGACTAACTAATGAAAAATTCATTAAACAGTTTTCTTATGTAGAAAAGAAGATTACCGGGTTAGGGAAAAAACTTTCCGAATCCAACCTAACCGAGATGGATAAGTATTGGGAGGAAAGTAAAAAGTTCGATTAAGAATTTTTATTGTTTCCAGAATAATGTACTTCGTATGCTTCAATAATATCTTTTACTAATCTGTGACGCACTACGTCAACTTTTTCAAAGTAGATGAAAGAAACACCATCCACATGTTTAAGAATTTCCTTCACTTGAACTAATCCGCTCTGAGAATAGCTCGGTAAATCAATCTGTGTAATATCCCCAGTAATAATTGCTTTAGAGTTTGGACCAAGTCTAGTTAAAAACATTTTCATTTGCATTGCAGTAGCATTCTGAGCTTCATCAAGAATCACATAAGCGTTGTTCAATGTTCTTCCACGCATAAATGCCAGAGGCACAATTTCAATCATTCCCTTTTCAAGATAATTTCTAAGCTGCTCACCGGGGATCATTTCCTCCAAAGCATCATAAAGAGGACGAAGATAAGGGTCAATCTTCTCTTTGAAATCGCCGGGGAGAAAGCCTAAACTCTCGCCGGCTTCTACTGCCGGTCTGGCGAGAACTATTTTTCTAACAGCCCCCTTTTTAAGTGATGCAACAGCAAAAGCAACAGCTAAATAGGTTTTGCCAGTTCCCGCTGGACCAATTGCAAAACAAATATCGTTCTCTCTAACAGCTTTCCAATACGCAACCTGGTTTGGCGTCTTCGCTTTGATTACATCCTTCTTAGAATAAAGAACGATGCTGTCAAACTCGTTACCATTAATTATTTCTTTGCCTTGAATGGTGAGATCAATAATAGTATAGACATCGTTTGGCGCAAGCTTTCCGGTTGTGTTGAGAACAAAAATCATTTCCTTAATAATTTTATCAATTGCCTCAACTTCATCAACAACACCCTGTACAAAAACGTTATCTCCGCGAACAATTACGTTCGCAGAAAATCTTTCCTCAATTGGTTTAATGTTGCTGTCATTGAATCCCAGAAATGACATTAAATCAACGCCTTCAAGTTTTATTGCTTTTTCGTGCTGCGTAAAGACCTCCGCTTATTTTTGTGTAAAATACAAAAAGCCCTTCTCA
>DAIEQT010000381.1 GCA_027347545.1 Ignavibacteria bacterium
CACAATACGGAATTGCCACCTGATGCAAACTTTACACTTAGATTGAGCGATGGAACTTTGAAACCATTTGAATACAATGGAACAGTAGCTCCGGATTTTACAACTTTCTACGGAATGTATGACCGCTTTTTCTCATTCAGAAAAACATATCCTTGGGATTTACATTCACGCTGGGCAAAAGTACCAAGCGGATTAGATCTATCAACTCCGTTCAATTTTGTGTCTAGTAATGATATTGTTGGCGGAAACTCCGGCAGTCCGGTAATTAATAAAAATGCTGAAGTTGTTGGGTTGGCTTTCGACGGCAACATTGACAGCATTATCGGCAACTACATCTACATTCCATACAACAATAGAATGGTTGCTGTTGATTCCCGCGCTATGGTTCATGCTATGGATGAAGTTTACGATGCCGAAAGAATTGCCGATGAATTGAAAAGTGGAAAAATCTCAGAGTAAAACCGAGCAAGTTCTTTGAAAATAAAGGGGACCGGGATCATCTCGGTCTCTTTATATTTTAAACCGGATTGTATTCAATAATGTTTAATATCGGTCAAGGTGTTTTATATCTATAACAACACAACAAATTAAAAAACAACTCTAGGTGTTCTATGAATTACCAGCTCTACATGAAGAAGATGATCTCACTATCACTTCTGCTCGTATTAACATTTGTATTCCAATCTCATGCCCAAACAATTAATCAAGACACAGTAAAATCTCAAAAGCTTGATACAGGTAAAATGTGGACTTTTGAATTTCCACCTTTCGACTATTTGAAAAAAACTTACGGTTTTGAAGTAACAAAAGAATGGTTTGATGATGTTCGTCTTTCTGCGCTTCGTATCCGTGGATGCACAGCTTCTTTTGTTTCCGAAGATGGTTTGATAATGACCAATAATCATTGCGCTCGCGGATATAGAAACTCAATTCAAAAAGAGGGTGAAGACATTGCTAAAAACGGATTCTATGCGTCAACTTTAGCTGATGAACGCAAGGTTCCAAACTTCTTAGCAGAACAATTAATATTTCTTAAAGATGTAACAACCGAAGTAATGGATGCTCTGAAAAACGGCAAGGATGAAAACGAAAAAATTTCTTTGCGTGATGCTAAGATGAAAGAGTTAAAAGATGCTTATGAAAAAGAAACCAAATTGAAATGCGATGTAATTTCATACTACAACGGAAGTCTTTTCTTTGTTCAAGGATTTAAAACTTTTACAGATGTTCGTTTAGTATTTGAACCGGAAGAAACCATAGCATACTTCGGCGGCGATCCGGATAACTTTACATTCCCACGTTACAATTTGGATTGCACATTCTTCCGCATTTATGATACAGATGGAAAACCGCTTAATACACCAAACTACTTTAAGTGGAGCGCTGAAGGTGCTGCTGCCGGCGAGTTAGTTTTTACTGTTGGCAATCCTGGTTCAACAAACAGATTAAGAACAGTTGCTCAATTAGAATATTTACGCGATGTAACCTACCGCAACAATGCTTTCTTAGCAGATAATTACTACAGCAGATTAGAACAGCTAAAGTCTGTTAATCCACCGCAAGCTGCTGCATATGAAGCTTTGCGCTTAGCTTTCAGCAACGGACAGAAAAACACATCCAACACTTTCAAAGCGTTGAATGATCCGTATCTACTTGCTCGCAAAAAAGATTTTGAAAAGAAAACTCAGCGTTATGTTGCATCTGATCCACAGTTAACAAAAGAATATGGACACGTTTGGAAAACTATTGAAGGAACACGCACTGAATTAAGACCTATTGAAACAAGGCTTGCTGCATATTCCGTAAATCCAACAAACTCTTCACGCTATATGCAGATAGGAAATGCGTTAGTTGCTTATGCAAAGTTCCAACAATTGACGGAAGACCAAAAAAAAGCAATTCTTGATAGACAAGCTCAAATGCCACAAATGGGCGGTCAGCGTGGCGGCGTTCAGCAAGGATTTAGAGATAATCTTTATCCTGATAATTGGGATCAGATTCTCGAAGAAGCAAAACTCGAAATCAATATTGATTTCATAACTATGAATCTTGGTAAGAATGATTCTTTAGTTGGAAAGTTCTTCGAAAGAAAACCGGGCAAAGAAGCTGCAAAGAATATGATTGCAAAATCATTATTCACAAACAAAGCGGCTGTTCAAGAGTTATTCAAGAAAACTCCGGAAGAAATTCTTGCTCTCGACGATCCGTTTGTTCAATACTTCGCAAAAGTAACCGATCAGATTGAACCGCTTAGAAAACAGCAAAGAGAAATTATGGATACCGAAAATGTTGCTTTCGGGTTGCTTGGACAAATTCTCTATAAAATGTACGGAACATCAGTAACTCCTGATGCGAATAGAACTCTCCGCTTAAGCGACGGCGTTATGAAAGGTTATGAATACAATGGAACAATAGCGCCGGTGAAATCAACATATTACGGTTTGTACGATAGATATTTCGGCTTCGAAGGAAAGTATCCATTCAATCTTTCCGAAAGATGGAAGAACGCACAAAAGGATCTTGATCTGAACACACCATTCAATTTTGTCGCTACTAATGATATCGTTGGCGGAAACAGCGGCAGCGCGGTTATCAATAAAAATGCAGAAATTATCGGCTTAGCTTTCGATGGTAACATAGAGAGTTTGCAGGGCAACTTTATTTATCTTCCAACTTTCAACCGTACTGTTGCGGTTGATTCCAAAGGCATGTGGGAAGCTATAAAGAAAGTTTATAAAGCTGATCGTCTTGCCGATGAGTTAAAAGAAGGTAAAGGCAAATAAGCAATGCTCAATTTATAAAATGAAAGGGTCGAAATGTTCGACCCTTTTTTATATGCATCAGTCCGTACGCTTCAATATATTTTAGCCGCTAAAAAGTGACAAATCTGAAATATGTTTACAAAACTGAGCGGTTGATAAAAGAGCTTGAAAGCAGTAAATCTGAGTAATTAATGGCAAGCTTAGGCTTGCCTTCATTTTGGAACTTACCGATTAAGTTTTATATTTATTTAGGAAATACACTCTGTAGAAAGGAAACGAATGTACAAGGATGATTATGTACCTTCGCCATGTAACAATAATTGCTTAGTGGATTTTCGGACAAAACTTTGCACGGGCTGTTTTCGCACGATTGAGGAAATAGTCGGCTGGATAAATTTTTCAGCAGCCGAAAAAAAGCAAGTTCTCGAGAAAATCCAATCCAGAAAAGAATTAACTCCAAAACACTCTTAATGAATAAGCTGAAACGCGGATTCACTCAAATATATACGGGTAACGGTAAAGGGAAAACTACAGCCGCACTTGGACAAGCAGTGCGTGCGGCCGGAAACGGATTTTGTTCTTACATTTTAATGCTGATGAAGGAATTTCCTTACAACGAAGTTCCTGCTCTTTCCGCACTAAAAGATTTTATTACGATTGAACAAGTTGGTAAGGATGATTACGTTTACCGCAAGGAATTACCGCCTCAAGAAGAAATTGATAAAGTAAAGCTTGCTCTTGGACGTACGAAGCAAAACATGTTAAGCGGCAATTACGAGTTAATAATTTTGGATGAAGTTCTTGTTGCAACTTATTTTGGATTGATTACAGTTGAAGATATTCTGCTGTTTATTAACGAGAAACCTTTTGACGTAGAACTAATTTTAACCGGAAGATATTGCCCCAAAGAGTTGATTGATAAAGCTGATCTAGTAACAGAAATGAAAGAAGTGAAACATTATTATCAGAAAGGAATTTTAGCAAGAAAAGGAATAGAGAGTTGAAACTTCCATTACTAATTGATCTGGACGGCGTTCTCCGTATTGATAAAGAGCCGGCTCCCTACATAGAAGAATTTTTTGAGTACCTTAAAAAATCAAGACGACATGCTTGCATTCTTAGTAATTCCACTTTATCAACTGCAAACGATGTAAGAACATTTTTTGAATTCAACGGAATTCATACACAGATGCCAATTTTAACCGCTTCTGAAGCAGCTGCAATGTACGCGCGCAGCAGATACCGCCGCGTTTCTGTTTATTGCACAGAGCACATCAAGGCATTGTTCAATGGAATTTTAGATTACGAACATCCTCAAGCAATTATTATTGGCGATTATGGCAAGAAGTGGGACTTTGAAACAATGAATGAAATATTCAAAAAAGTTCACGAAGGCGCAGAAATAATTGCGATGCACAAAAACCGTTACTGGAAAACTCCGGAAGATGGTAAGCTGATGGATGTAGGTCCTTTTGTGGTTGCTATAGAATATGCCGCTAACAAACCCTCTACTTTGATTGGTAAACCTTCTCCGCTCTATTTTTCTTCGGCATTGAATTTACTCGGGTTCGACCTCTCGCAAAAATTTTTAATGCTCGGTGATGATTTGGAAACAGATATTCAAGCAGCTAAAAATCTTGGTGCAGATTCCATTTTAATTTACACCGGAAAGACTCAGCACCCGCTTCCTTCCGATTCTGTAATTAAACCGGATCATGAAGCGATGAATTTACTCGAAGTAATAGATTTGTTAGAAAAGTGTAATTAGCTACTCTCTAATAGTGATCAATTATCTGAATTTTCAAAAAATGGAATGTAGATGTTTTATAGCTCAAATGAACTTATTGACAATGAGGTTTAGTGATGACCAAAAGTGAAGAAATCTATGACCAAGGGGAAAATGCTGTAGAGGGACAATTTGAACAAATGCTTCATAAATATTCCAAATTAATTAAACAAAGTAATGCTATGGCAGTAATTACTGATACCGAAGGGATAATAAAATATGTTAATCCAAGATTTACAGAAGTGACAGGGTACACAGCCCAAGAAGCTATTGGAAAAAATTCCGGCATATTAAAGACCGGCTACACTACAAATGAAGAGTATAAAAAATTATGGCAAACTATATCGTCTGGTTGCATTTGGAGTGGTAAATTTTATAACAGAAAGAAAAACGGAGATCTTTATTGGGAAGTGGCATCTATTTCTCCTGTAGTTGATGAAAGAAAACAAATTACCCACTACGTTGCAATTAAAACTGACTATACCGAAAAGCAAAGACTAACAGACGAATTGTGCCTTGCTAAGGAAATTATTTCAAATATGGATGAAGGAGTATATCTTGTTCGAGTTAGCGATGGGGTAATTGTTTATTCAAATCCAAAGTTTGATATAATGTTTGGCTACGAACCTGGTGAAATAATTGGGAAGCATGTGTCAATAGTTAATGCACCATCTGAAAAAGACTCCGAAGAAAAAGCCAATGAAATCATTGAAGAATTAAAAAAGAATAATGTGTGGAAAGGAAAGATAATAAACATTAAAAAAGATGGAACCCATTTCCATTGCAGTGCCAGTGTTTCTAGCTTTCATCATGCTGTATTTGGAGATGTATGGATATGTGTACATAGAGATATAACTGATCGCAAATTGGCAGAAGATACTTTGAAGAAACTTCAAGAAGACCAAAATATTATACTCGATACTATTCGAGCATGGATTTTCTTTAAGGACACAGAGAATAGATTTATACGTGTTAACAAGACTTTCTGTGATGTCATGGGAGCTTCTAAAGAACAATTGGAAGGTAAATCGCTTTTTGACATTTACTCAAAAGAACAAGCTGATGCATATTGGAAAGATGATAAGGAGGTGATCCTTTCCGGCAAACCAAAATTGAATATTCTTGAGTCTATGAAGTCTTCTAAAGGTGAACATTGGCTGATGACAGATAAAATACCATATCGGGATAGCAACGGAAAAATAGTTGGTATTATTGGTCTTACTTTGGATTTTACTGAACGTAAGAATGCTGAAGACAAAATTCAAAGTATGAATGAAGAGTTGATAGAGCTAAATTCCACTAAAGACAAATTCTTTTCTATTGTAGCGCACGACCTAAGAAGCCCTTTCCAAGGTTTACTCGGCTATTCACAAATTTTATCTGATGAATACGATGTTCTAAGTGAAGAAGAAAGAAAATATTTTATCAATAACATGTATGAATTAAGTAAAAATACGTTGGGACTTTTAGATAATTTACTAGTTTGGTCTAGGATGCAGACAGGGCGGATATCTTTTACTCCTGATATCTTTAATCTCTATAAAGAATTATTGACTACAATATCCATACTTGCCCAAACAGCTATGAATAAAAACATTATTGTTGAATCTTTGGTAGACAAAAGAGTATTTGTTAAAGCTGATAAGAACATGTTGACTACTGTAATACGAAATCTTATAGCGAACGCAATTAAATTTACAAATACCGGCGGTAAAATCGTAATTTCTTCAAAGGTAGTCGGTAAATTTGTTGAAATTTCCATAACTGATAATGGAATAGGTATCAAAAAGGAAAATCTGCAAAACCTTTTTAAGATAGGAGAAAATGTAAGTACAAAAGGGACGGCAGAGGAAGAGGGAACAGGGCTTGGCTTAATCCTTTGCAAGGATATGATTAAGATGCACGGAGGGAAAATTTGGGTGGAGAGTGAACTTGGGAAAG
>DAIEQT010000384.1 GCA_027347545.1 Ignavibacteria bacterium
CGATAAGATTGGTGAGATTGTACAAGTTATTAATGATATAGCCGATCAAACAAACTTACTTGCACTAAACGCTGCAATAGAAGCTGCCCGTGCCGGGGAACAAGGGCGCGGCTTTGCAGTTGTTGCAGATGAAGTACGTAAACTTGCTGAAAGAACGACTAAGGCTACAAAAGAAATTGCCGGAATGATTAAAGAAATTCAAAAAGATACTAACGAAGCCGTAAGTTCAATCAAAGAAGGTACACAAGAAGTTGAAAAGGGAAAACGCTTTGCTAACGAAGCCGGTTCCGTATTGGTTGAAATCATAAACGGTGCTGAAAAAGTGCGCGATACTGCTGTTCAAGTTGCGGCTGCAAGCGAAGAACAATCTGCTTCATCGGAAATGATTAGCCGGAATATTGAAAGCATTAATAACGTTACCCGCGAGACAAGTACCGGTATTTCTCAAATTGCCAGAGCCGCAGAAGATCTTAGTAATCTTACAGTTGGTTTGCAAGATATGATTGCAAGATTTAGACTCACTAAAACCCTTGAAGGCAGTCTTGCTGTTAGAGCCAACGGTAAACTGGTCAAAAGATAATTTATCACTTCGGAAGAGGCTGTCTCAGAAGTAATGTTTTATCATAGAATAGCCCGCGGATGGCACAGATTCAACTGATTTTCGCAGATTATTTATTTGAAGAATTACTTTTGAGACAGCCGCATTCAAAAAATCATTTCATTTCAATCCTCAACTATTATTGCCAATTCAAATAAGAATCGATAGCTTTATTTAAAAGAATCCCGCTTTTAATAGGCAAATTATGGAAGATTTTGTCCAAGCCAATAAATTAATATTACTTGGTAAGCTTACAGCTAGTTTGGTTCACGAAATTAGGAACCCGCTTTCGGCAATTAAGCTTAATTTGGATTATATGAACATGGCTAAGGATGACCTGCCTGCTGATATCCAAGAAATTGTTGGAGAATCTCTGGATGCTTTTGAGCAGGTAAGCTTTTTAATTGAAGATGTTCTTGATTTCACGAGAAAGCCTTCGGCAAAAACCCGCGAAGTTGATGTTGAGCAGGTAACAGACAGATGCTTGAAAATAATTTCTGTTAGCGCAAGAATGAAAGGTGTAACAATTGAGAAACACATTGTGCCTGAACTTCCCAAGCTAAGCGTTAACAAGAATAAGATGATGCAGGTATTCTTAAATTTGATCAACAATGCAATTGAAGCGTCCCTTGAAAAGAATAAAGTAATAGTGAGAGCTTTTGATGAAGTGGAAGACCATAAACAAAAACTCATCTGGCAGGTTCAAGATTTTGGCTGCGGAATAAAAGAAGATGATAAGAAAAAAATTCTTGGTGAGTTTTTTACCACAAAATCGAAAGGACATGGTATAGGTCTTGGCGTTTGTAAAATGCTCACAGAAGAAATGAATTCCGAATTGATTTTCGACTCCACCTTTGGAGAGGGCACAACATTTTCAATGAAGTTTACCGTTTAACCTAACCCGATAACTAAGGCAGTGTATGATTCCTAAAATACTAATTATTGATGATGACGATTTAGTAGCCGCGTCGCTTAAAAAAGTATTAACAAAGCTTAACAATAATGTTGAAACATGCCTGCATGCCGGGGAAGCTGAACGTATTGTTGCCGAATTTCAACCCGACATAATTCTACTCGATATTTACCTTACAACACACAATGGAATTGATGTATTAAAAACTTTGAAGAAAAGATATGCTTCTATTCCGGTGATTATGATTACCGGTTATGCAGATGTAAAGATGGCAGTAACAGCAATCAAATCCGGTGCGTTCGATTTCCTGTTAAAGCCAATAGATTTGGAACAGCTAAAGTTTGTTCTTGATAAAGCTGTTGAAAACCTTAAGCTGAAAACCGAAGTAACAAAGCTTCAAACACTTTTGGAAGACAATGAGCTTACCAAAGAATATTTTGGAAAGAGCTCCAAGATTCAACGTATTGTATCATCCGTAGAAAAACTTGCTAAAAGCTCAGATACAACTATGCTGCTTGAGGGAGAAAGCGGAACCGGCAAAGAAGTCTTTGCCAGATTCATTCATCAGCAAAGCCCAAGAGCCTCGGCTCCATTTATAACTATCAACTGTGCTACAATTCCAAAAGATTTGGCAGAAAGCGAATTGTTTGGTCACGAAAAAGGGGCGTTTACCGGTGCATCCACAAAAACAAAACTCGGAAAGTTTGAACTAGCCGATGGCGGCACAATTCTGCTTGATGAAATTGGAGAGTTGAGCTTGGACCTTCAAGTAAAATTGCTGCGCGTTCTTCAAGAAAGAAAATTCTATAGATTAGGCGGCGAAAAGGAAGTCTCGGTAAATGTGCGTGTTCTTGCTGCTACCAACAGAAATCTGGAGGAAGAAGTCTCACGCGGTACTTTCCGCGAAGACCTTTATTACAGACTAAATGTTGCTAGAATAGTAATTCCTCCTCTGCGCGAAAGGAAAGAAGACGTTGTGTTCATTGCCTATTCCTTCCTAAACGAATTCTCTCAAAAGTTTGGCAAGAATATTCAAGGTATAGATGCTGCCGGACTCGAAATTCTAAAGACCTATAACTGGAAAGGTAATATACGCGAGCTTCGTAACGTTATGGAGCGCGTGATGCTTCTTGCCGAAGAAGAAGAACTCACTGACGCACATTTCTCCTTTTTGATGGAAAGCAAAGATGCTATTGAAACTGAAGAAGAGAAATTCATACTCCAGGTTCCTCCAAAAGGAGTAAAGATTGATGTTGTTCTAAAGGCGCTTATTCTAAAAACACTTAAAATCACTAATGGAAACCAGGTAAAAGCTGCTAAGGTTCTCGGTCTTTCCAGATCGAAACTTCGGTATAGAATGGAACAGCTTGGGATCGAAGTAACGAAGAATATCGGCTAACTGTTAGTTGTGTGAATCTTTTAACGCTCCGGATTTTTTGGGGGAGTAGTCTGGATACTTAAGCCCACGCATCAAAATCTTTTTATACTTCTTAACATTTTAACCCATCGAAAAAAAATTGAGGAAACGCTCAATTTTTGTCTAGTGCTACCCGATAATATACAAGCTATGTTTCTCTGTTTTAGAATTGTATTTAAACGTCAACAGCCGGCAAAAAAATGATTAACTACTTACAATTGGCTAATATTCTTCAAAATGTCAGTGTTTTTCCGGCGAATGGCTTCAAATGGATATCTAATTCGGCGGGCATAGTAATTGAAATATCTCCTCAAAATAATGGACTGTATTATGTCTGAACAACAAAACAAATTGGAAATTCTAAAGAACGGAGCGGCGGAAGAAAAAATTGAGATCCTTTATTCACTTTCCGGGACCGACTTAAACGATGAATGTGTAAAAGCCATTGCTCAACTCGTACAAGATGAAGACAAAGGTGTGCGTAATGCTGCAAGTATGCAAATGATAAATTTTGCACTTCCGCAATTTGCTTTCTACGTTGTTCCTTTTGTTACTTCGCCGGACATTTCCGTGCGCAACCTTGCCGGAGAAATTCTTATTAAACTCGGTTCAAATTCTGTTGATGCAATTATTCAGTTCGAGCATCAAGATGATGATGACACTCTGAAATTTTTGATTGATATACTTGGCCTAATCGGTGATCAGCGTTCATCGCTTTTTGTAATGGGCATTCTAAGTGTTTCGGAAAATGATAATGTAATTCTTGCATGCATAGAAGCACTTGGCAATTTACGTTACGAAAGTTCGGTTGATGTGCTTATGCTGTTCTATGGTAGAAATGAATTGTATAAGCCAACTACCGTTGAAGCCCTAGGCAAAATAGGCTCTCGCACTGCACTTAATTTTCTTATTACAAAGTTTCCGGTTGAAGATGAATTGACACAATATTCTATTCTGGAAAGTCTAGGAAACCTTGGGGACATAGAGACTTACTTCTTCTTACTTGAACAGGTGAATACTGTATCCGGTCCTCTTATTCTTCCGTTAATTACCTCTATTGCTCTCTTAAAAGACCGCTACAATCTTGATATACCGTATGATAACAGAATGAAAAGTTTGCTGATGTACACAATTTCCGAAGGTACACTTGAGAACAAAAAAATAGCTTTTAACATGATTGAAACTTTTGAAGATAAAGACATTTTGTTCACCAGCCTGCATTTGCTTGGTGAAGATTATGAATTGGATGAAATGATTAAATCCAAGTTGTTTGGCACCTGCGAATATATTTATTCCGAAATCTCAAGAGTAATAAACAGCAAACCCAAAAATTTGCGCCACGTACTGAATATGTTTCAGCAGATAATCTCTTATGTGAACGAATATCAGATTCAGATAGAAGTGCCAATGCTTGAATTACGAGGAATTACACAATCAATAAGCGGGCTTTTAAATCACTCTGATGAAGAAGTTCGCCGTGCCTCGATGGAAATTTTATTTACGCTTGATCTGGAAACAGCATTAATGTTTGTTGATTCTATGGTGATTGATGAAAATATGTGGAACCGGATTAGACTTGTAGAATTGCTCGAGCAATATCCAATAGAATCTATCGAAGCACCTTTACAGAAGTTGACAAAAGACGAAGATGAGATGGTTAGCGATAGAGCAGCGTTCGTCTATAATTATAAAACCAATAACGTTTCTACAAACACAAACTAAGAGACATGAATCCAA
>DAIEQT010000400.1 GCA_027347545.1 Ignavibacteria bacterium
CACTTTCCTAATTTTGGCTAAGATAAAACGAGATCACTTAATGAAATTTACTTACCTCAAATTTCTCTCCTCACTTTTATTTTTGGTTGCTTTAAGTACACATGCACAAACAACAGATAATAGCTGGAAACTTTACGACGACAGTCAAGTTGCGCAAATTAATATTACAATGAACCAAGCCGCTTTTGACTGGATGATGGCTAACTACATGAGCGACTCCTCGCATGTTTGCAACTTCAAGTTTAAGAACAAATACATTGATACTACTATTACAAATGTTGGAATTAGAATCCGCGGCAACACTTCCCGCACTGCGCAAAAGAAATCATTTAAAATCTCTTTCAACGATTTTGAAAAAGGAAGAGAGTTTTTTGATGTAGAAAAACTAAACTTAAACGGAGAGCATAACGATCCCTCAATTGCCAGATCGAAAGTTTCTTGGGGATTGTTTCAGAAAAGCGGATTGCCATCCACCCGTGCAAGCTACGCCGCGGTTTATATCAACGAAAAATATATGGGACTATATATTTCAGTCGAAAACATTGATGACCAGTTTTTGAAGAAGCGGTTTTATGATGCTTCCGGGAATTTATACAAGTGCTTGTACGGTGCTTCATTTGCACCGGGCAGCAATAACTACAATCAAGAAACCAACGAAGACAAGCTGGATCAATCCCAGATAGTGCGGTTAATAAATATGCTCAACACACTTCCGGCGGAAGTGCTTCCCGATTCATTAGAAAAAATATTATTCGTGGATGAGTTTCTTAAATACCAGGCAATGGATGTAATAATTGGTCAGTGGGATGATTACTGGTCCAACATGAATAATTATTATATCTACTTTGAACCAAAAGCCGGTAAGTTTCATTGGATTCCTTATGATTACGATAATACTTTTGGAATTGATTGGTTTAATTACGATTGGTCACAAGCCGATCCGTTCAACTTCAAAAAACTCAATACCTCTAAGAGACCTTTGATTGAAAAAATGCTTGCCAATAAACAGTACCGCGATCTATATGCTCACATACTTGAACACATAGTTAAGTCCAGTTTTCAGTATTACATGATGTCCAGCATAGTACTCGGAATCAGAGATCAAATCCGTCCTTTCGCCTTAGCCGATACTTACCGCCGTAAAGATTATCAATTTACTGATGAAGAATTTGAAAACAGTTTTAATCAAACTCCTTATACTATTCCTTCTCATGGTACACATGTAAAAAAATCAATTCTTCAGTTTGTTAATCAACGCAATATTTATCTGAAAGATAAAATTACTTACGTTGGTTCTGCGCCAATAGTTTATAAAATAGATTACGAGCCAAAGAATCCGGGACCGAATGATTCAATCTATGTTTACGCATCAGGCTTTGCTTCCGCCGGCATTGATCAAGTTAACATTCAATTTCATCCGGGAGCTTTAACTGTTATTTATTTTTATCCAATGAAGTCTTCCCCCGTTGCCAATTCAACGAGAGTGGAAGACGCCGACCGTTGGGTTGGAGTAATTCCTCCGCTCGGCAAAAATGGCTTTGGAAGATTTAAATTAGAAATCGCTGACAAGAATGGCGCTAAAGTTTTATATCCCCGCCACGGTTTTACAGAAGTGAAAGCACGGGAATATTCCACAACCGGCAGCAATGTAATTTTAAATGAGATAATGGCTGATAATTCCAAGACAATTAAAGACCCGGCAAACACAACTAAAGATGAGTTTGATGATTGGATAGAATTATATAATCCGACTCAAAGAGAAATTCTGCTCACCGGAATGTATATGACGGACGATAACACAAAGCTGGACAAATGGCAGTTTACTCAGCCAGACTTAAAATTAAAACCGGGCGAACATTTATTAGTTTGGTGCGATGAGCAAGGAAGTCAAAGCGGTTTGCACACGAGTTTTAAGCTTTCCAAAAGCGGTGAATATATTGCTCTTGTTGGAACGGATGGCAAAACTATAATTGATGAATATACTTTCGGTGCGCAACAAACAGATGTTTCTAATGGAAGAGTACCAAGCGGCGGAGAAAAATGGTCTTCGATGAAACCAACGCCAGGAATATCTAACGTTACAACAGATATTAAGGAAAAAGAAATTCCGGTAGACTTTAGTTTATCTGCTTATCCAAATCCGTTCAATCCGGAAACCACGATTAGCTACACAATCCCGTCAAACGTGAAAGGTGAAACGATAAACGTAATATTAAAAGTTTTCGATGTTCTAGGAAGAGAAGTTGCAACACTCGTTAATGAATATTTGCAACCGGGAAGCTATAATTCTCAATTCCTCGCCTCGCGAGACGCGAGTCGAAGCGGGTCAATTCGCAATTATCAATTAACATCTGGAATATATTTTTGCAGAATATCTGCCGGCAAGTTTAATTCATCACTAAAACTTATGCTCATCAAATAAAAGAAAGGATTGTTAATGAATTCAAGACCACAAGCAAACGAATATGCTTCCTATTATGGAAAGTATGTTAATCTTGTTCCGGATGGAAACATTTTGGAAATATTGTCCGATCAAATTCTGTCGGTTGAAAAACTTTTTAGCGGAATTACAGAAGAGAAATCCAAGTTCCGTTACGCGGAAGGTAAATGGAGCATTAGGGAACTGTTCGGACATATAATTGATACCGAAAGAGTTTTCGCTTACCGTGCGCTTAGGTTTTCCAGAAATGATAAAACGGCGCTGCCCGGCTTTGAACAAGATGATTTTGTGCCAAATTCAAACCACGATAATGTTTTACTGCAAAATCTTGTTGAAGAATTTATTCTCGTTAGAAAATCCAACATTAAATTGTTCGAATCATTTACAGATGAAATGTGGCTCCGCACCGGCACCGCTAGCGAAAATAAAATGTCTGCCCGTGCTGTAGCGTTCAATTTAGCCGGACATTTAATTCACCACACCAATGTTCTGAAAGAGAAGTATCTATAAATAAAAAAATATTGACATGGCACTACTTGTATTAGCTTATCCGCAAATCGAAAAGAAAGATTACAATTGGATTCAATCCTTCCGTGCAAAGCACGACGAAAGATATTTTAACTTTGCCGAACCACATTTCACATTGGTTTTTCCGGTGTTTGATATCCCCGAAAATGATTTCATCGCTCACGTTCAGGTAACGGCTAAAAAGTTTAAGGAATTTTTCTTTGTACTTCGCTGTGCTCAAATAGTAAAAGATTCTTTTAGCGAATACACCGACATCTTTCTCATTCCCGAAGAGGGTTACAGAATTTTTGTGAAACTTCACGATGCGCTCTATACGGGAATTTTGGGCAAAGAACTCCGGCTCGATATTCCATTCATTCCACATCTTGGTATTGCAAACAGTGTTGATGCTAAGAATTGCAAGCTGCTTGCCGACGAAATCAATAAGAAAAATATTGAAATTGTTGGTGCAATCGGGAAACTTAGCATTGTCTCATATAAAAATGACAAGATAGAACTGCTTAAAGAAGTATTCCTTTAATGCGCTGAGTTAGTAAATTTCAAACCGTTTAAACGGTTACATTTTTATGTTTGTTTTATAGCCCACGGATTGATCCGTGGGCTATAAAAACATGAATATGCTTGCTAAACTGTTTTAACAGTTTATAGCGGGAAATAGAACCTATCTTCGTTTCAAACGACTAAACTATCAAAGCTTGATTAGAGAAAGTTTTTGGGTTATTATCTCAGCAATAATTTGGCACAAATGAAAAAGATATGGCAAATAGTGAAGTTGGTTGAGTGGGAAGCTTTATTCTGGAGCGCTGGTCTGGTATATCTACTTTTGATTAATCCTTACCAAACATCGCACGTAACTTTTTGCCCGTATAAAAATCTTGGTATTGAATTTTGTCCCGGCTGCGGATTGGGAAGATCAATTTCATTTTTCTACCATGGCGATTTTTTGCATTCTCTACAAACACACCCGCTAGGTATAATTGCTTTCGTAATTATATTGGCAAGAATTGTTTATTTAATCAGAAATAAATATTTCAACAACAAACAGAACGAGGTTATGTATGGCTAATATTTACGAATTGCTACCAGAAATAGTTGGTGAAGAGCAAATGTACATTTCGAGTATAGTTAAGAACATGGATGACAAACAAGCTTTCCAATTTGCAAACATTTACCGTGCGCGCCGTAAAGATCCGCAAATAATCCTCTTAGTAACGCTTGTAGGTTTTCTTGGCATATCCGGCATTCAAAGATTCTTAACAGATCAAATTGGTTTGGGAATTTTATACTTGCTTACCGGCGGTATTTGTATGATTGGAACAATCATAGACTTGGTTAATTACAGAAAAATTGCTTTTGAGTATAACCAACAACAAGCAAACCAAGTTGCCGTAATGATTAAAGGTATGTAAAATTTCGAGCGGTCTTTCGAGACCGCTTTTTCTTGTTCCACTTTACTTGCACCTTGTTGCCTGTACCTTGTACCTATTTCCCCATCATCTCTTGGATCATAGGTTTCAGTCCGGCAAACATTAATTCTACCGCTATAACCATAAGAATCAATCCCATAATTCTCATCAAAACTTTATTGCCGTTATCTCCCAACACTTTAAGGATTGTTCGGCTTCCCACAAGTATTAGGTAGGTTGTAAATAGAACGACGATGATTATTCCAAATAGAATTGCTTTCTCGGAATAATTTCTTGCATCGTTAAAGAGCACAATCGTCATAGTTATCGAGCCGGGACCACAGATTATTGGAATTCCAAGAGGAGTAATAGCAAACTCATTTACAAACTCGCTGAAACTTTGCCCCTCTTCTTTCAACCTATTCATCTTGGCTTGAAGCATATCGTAGCCGGAGAGAAAGAACAAAATTCCGCCAACAATTCTTAGTCCATTTACAGAGATATGGAAGAACTCGAAGATGAAATTTCCGGCGAAAGCAAAGAGTACCATAATGATGAAAGCGGTTAGCACACCTTTGAACGCGATTCGCTGCACTTCTTTGTGCGTCATATTCTTTGTTAAAGAAGTAAAGTATGGAATAATTCCAAATGGGGTTACCATTGTGAAGAGTGAAGTAAACGCCAGAAAGCCAAACTGAAAGATTCTATCCATGTTTTTCCCGTGAACTAAAAATCTACTTGTAATGTTATTCTATCAAGCACAGAGTTCATAATTTTTCTAACTTTGCTCTGCAAATATAAAATGATTGATCTAATAGAGACATACCGAAATTCTTTAAGAAACAATTCTGCCGAGGAATTTTCTTCTGCTGTAACCACACGTTGCTGTTGTTGCTAGTCTAATCTTCTGTTCCACACTTAATTAAAGCAATTTTAAGATAGGAAACCCATAATGGAAAAGAATTATTTATTTGATGAATTTACTAATGAATTTTTGGACAAGCGCCAAGCTCACGCATGCACTAATTCGCTAAAGGCAGAAGCCGTAAACTATTTGCACGAACTGATTGATTTCCTTTTTCCACATTTCTCCAAGAAAGTTTATTCGGATTCTGAAGATGTTTTGGCAAACTTGCAGCTATTAAAACGCAATTTAGTTGAGTTGATAAAACAGTTAAATGGCAGCACTCCACAAAACGCCGGCGAAATTGCAGACTCGTTTATTAATAGAATTCCGGAAATTCATTCTAAACTTTGGAATGATGCGAACGCTATCTATTCCGGCGATCCGGCTTCGGAAAGTGTGGATGAAGTAATTCTTGCCTATCCGGGATTTATGGCAATTGTAATCTACAGAATCGCTCACGAACTCTATCTTCTCAAAGTTCCCATCATTCCGCGCATCATGTCCGAGCATGCTCATCAAATTACCGGTATTGATATACATCCCGGTGCTGAAATCGGCAGTCCGTTTTTTATTGATCATGGAACCGGAATTGTAATTGGTGAGACAACTGTGATCGGCAAGAATGTAAAAATTTATCAAGGTGTTACGCTTGGCGCGCTAAGTGTAGATAAATCGCTTGCCCAGACAAAACGTCATCCAACAATTGAAGATGATGTAATCATTTATTCGCAAGCTGTAATTCTCGGCGGCAATACAGTAGTCGGGAAAAACAGCGTCATCGGAGGCAACTCATGGGTTACGCAAAGTATTCCGCCCGATTCTGTTGTCTATAACAAAAGTGAAGTGAGAATTAAAACCAACAAAGAATTTGAAGAGCCGATAAACTTTATTATTTGACGGGAATTATTCTTCTCAAAAGAACTTTCTTGTTCTTGATCGTAATCTTAATCTTGATCTAAAAAAGCCGCCGCGTTTTATTACGGCGGATTTTTATTCATCCAATATTCTTCAACGTTTGATTCAATAATTCCCAAACTTCTTCAGCGTGATGTTCTTCTTGTCTAATTCCGGAAATCACCAGGCGGATTGTAAACTTGCCGTTTAGTTTTGTGTGAGAAAGAAAAGCTTTTCCAGTCGAGTTAACTTCGTTCATCAACTTTTCATTAAGCTCATTTAGTTTGCCTTCATCACTAATTGATTTGGGCTTGGCTCTGAAACAAACTGTGCTGAATGGAGTTGGAGCAAGCAGTTCGAACGTATCGCTCTCATCAATCCATTTTGCAACTAGCTGAGCGATGCGTAAATGTTCACGTATTCTTGTTTGCAATCCCTCAACACCAAAGTAACGGATAACAAACCAAAGTTTCAGCGCACGGAATCTTCTTCCAAGCTGAATTCCGTAATCCATATAATTTTCGGCGAGAGAATCTTCCGCTGTTTTCAAATACTCAGCAGAAAGGGAAAAAGCTCTTTTCAAAACTTCCGGCTTGCGTATGTATAGCGTACTAAAGTCTATCGGCACAAAAAGCCACTTATGTGGATTGGAAACTATCGAATCGGCCTTTTCAATTCCGGCAAAATATTTTTTCATCTCCGGCAGCATTGCCGTTATTCCGGCATAAGCAGTATCCACATGAAGCCAAATATTTTCTCGTGCGCAGATTTCTACAATCTCATCAACCGGATCAACGGCGGTTGATGATGTTGTTCCAATTGTTGCAACAACACACATCGGCAAGATTCCCTTTACTCTATCTTCTTTAATTGCACGTTCAAGTTCGGAAGGAATCATAGCGAAGTTTTCATCGCAAGAAATTTTGCGGATTCCATCTAAACCAAGACCAAGAGTTAAGCAAGCTTTATCAATAGAATTATGCGCGTGTTCCGAGCAGTATAATCTAAGTTTCGGAGCGCCGCTCATTCCCTTTTCTCTAATTCCGGCTTGCACATACTCACGTGCGCTTGCAATTCCGT